>DASXQK010000214.1:0-2629 GCA_036493015.1 Dongiaceae bacterium
CCGCCCGGGCTGCTGCCGAGATCGAGGCAGAGATCGCCTGGTTGCGGCATGCGCCCATCCGGCATGCTGGCGGCGAGAGTCAGCGCCTCCCATAATTTGAGATAGGCGCGGTTGGGCGGACCGCTGCGGTCTTCGATGAAGTGCACCTCGCCATGGGGGAACGGACTGCTGCAATGGGGCGAAGCCAGGATCGTATTGGCATCGAGCAGCATCCAGGCGCCGAGCGGCGCGGTGGGTGCGGCTGCGCCGAATTTCAGCGGCTTCGCACTGACATGCGGCAACCGTTCCGCGATCAGGCTTGCACGGCGATGCAACTTTCCGGGATAGAGCGTCCAGTTGCGCTGGATATCACGCAGCGCGCGTGCGCCGTCGGCAATGGACGAAATCGTTAACGCACGCGGATCGAGCCACACATTCTGGGCCCAGGCGATCGGCCGGGGATTGCCGGGAACGAGAGCCAGAGGTCCATGTAGTTCGGGCTTTCCGCCCAGTTCGGCCAACATCTCCGTTAGCTCGTCGGGCGCTGCGAGGTAGCCTGTTAATGATTGCGCGGCCATTTCCTGCAGAAGAACCGATTCCCCTTGAATGTTCAACGCGAGCGGGGCAAATCTGCGCGGCAGCCGCGGAACAGCTTTATCGTGCCAAGGCGGGCACAAGGCGCTATGATTAAAGCGATTCCACTGGTAATCGGCTGTGGGAGCCGGACGCCGGGTGGTGAGGAATGGATGAACGCATTGGGGACTAAACGCAAATCTGTCGCCACGGCCCTGTTCCGGGTTGCGATGGCTGTTGCGCTTTCTCTGACGTTCAGCGTGGGTGCGCGGGCCGATGGCGGTTTGCCCCAGCCCAGTGGCACTGTGGTGCTGGTCATCACGGGCGACATTGCACGCAGCAACGGACCCAACCGCGCGAGTTTCGATATCGATATGCTGAAGCAGATCGGCATGACGAGCCTGGTCACCTCGACGCCATGGACCGAGGGTACGAGCAAATTCGAGGGCGTGCTGGCGCGCGACGTGTTGCACTATGTCGGCGCGCGCAGCGATCACATCACCGCCATCTCGATGAACGATTATCTGGTCGAGATCCCGATCAAGGATTTCATCGATCACGATGTCATCTTCGCCCTCAAGCGCGACGGCAAATTCCTCGGCGTGCGCGATATGGGTCCGGTGCTGATCGTCTATCCTTTCGACCGTGATACCTCGCTATGGACCGAGAGCGTATTCACCCGCTGCGTGCTGCAGCTGGGCGCGGTCTATGTAGGAACGCCGGGCACGGCGCCGCTGGCCTCATTGCTGCCTGGCGAGCAGACACCGATCTATTCGACCGCGGGCACGCATGATATGGCGGGCGGCAGCGGCAATGGTACCGGCACGGGTGCGACGACCAACAACTCAGGCGCCGACACGAACAACAATCAGTCCAGCGGCAGCGGCACCGGCACGGGGAGTGGCCCCAATGGCAGCCTCAACGGCGGCTCAGGCACGGGCCTTGGCGTCGGTGGCCTTGGCGGGGGTGGCGCAAATACGACTCCTTCAGGCGGCAAGCCGGGTGGAGATGGGAGTCAATCCGCCGTGCATTCGGGTGGCGGATCGGTTACTGCGCAATAGAGGGCTTGCCTGCCTGCGACCTCGCGGCGACAGCGACATGATCAGGGATCAAGCCTCGCCGTGCCCCTTTCTGACCAGCCAGACAGTGAACGAGCGCCCGCACCGCCAAGTGAATCTGTTGCCGGCCAACCGCCCATGGGCCAACCGGGCGGGGGCCGGGCGCCGATGGCTGAACTGACTGCAGCCCAACCGCAAACATTTCAACCGCCGGTCCGGCCGGCGGGCCAACCGGCGCCAACAACCGCCGTGCCGGCTCTGGCGGCATCGACCATAGCGTCCGAGTGGCGTTTCGCGCGCCGGCATTGGCTGTTTGCCGCCATGGTCGCCGTGTTCCTCGCCACCAGCATGGCTGCCTTCGTGCTGACGGTGCGCGAACATCGCCAGGCCAGCGGCAATGCCAATCTCAGCATCGCCTGGGCTTCGGAGGAGCTGAAGACAGGCTTTTACCGCTTCGAGGAGATGCTGCGCATTCCGGGTATGGCCGACGGCACCGGCACGGAACAGGTCGGCTTCCGCTTCGATATCATCATCAGCCGGGTCCGGCTGATGGCCCAGGCCGACGCCTTTACCAGCGTGAGGGAAAGCAGCGAAACACACGATATCTGGCAGGAATTCGTCGCCCAGGTTTATGCGCTGGAACCGCTGGTGGACAAGCTCGTCGGCGGCGACAACACCGTCATGCCACGGCTGATCCAGACGACCGATGCGTCGGAGATCACGCTGGCACGGCTTTCATCGGCGATGCAGCAGCTAGCCGCCCATCAATCGGAACAGGCCCGCACGCGGCTGCTTCATCTGCTGGTGGTGCTGGGTGGCCTGCTGGCCGGGCTTGCCGCCAGCACGATGATCTTCATCGTCATGATCGTGCGCCAGTTCCAGACCAGCCAGGCAGCGCAAGCCGAGCTCTCGAAGCTCAATCTGCGCCTGGGCGAGGCGAAGGGTGCGGCCGAAAAGGCGAGCCGCGCCAAATCGGAATTCCTCGCCCATATGAGCCACGAGCTGCGCACGCCGCTGAA
>DASXQK010000215.1:0-3902 GCA_036493015.1 Dongiaceae bacterium
GGCAGGGCATGCCCAAACCGTCATCCAATCAATCCATAGCCAAGGACATGAAATGCCCAAGATGAAGACGAAGAGCGGCGCCAAAAAGCGCTTCAAGCTCACCGGCAGCGGCAAGGTGAAGATGTTTCCCTCGCAGCGCCGCCACCGCCAGATCAGCCGTCCGAAGAAGATGAAGCGTCACGCTCGGGGACCCGAGGTGATGAATGAATCGGACGCGAAGAACGTCAAAAAATTCTTTCTGCCGAACGGATAAGGAGGCACCCATATGGCACGCGTCAAACGGGGTGTAACCACCCACGCCCGGCACAAGAAAATCGTCGACATGGCGGCCGGCTATCGCGGCCGCGCCAAGACCAATTTCCGCGTCGCGATCGAGAAGGTCGAAAAGGGCCTGCGCTACGCCTATCGCGATCGCCGCGCCCGCAAGCGCAGCTTCCGCGGTTTGTGGATCCAGCGCATCAATGCCGGCGTGCGTGAGCATGGGATCACCTATTCCCAGTTCATCAACGGCATCAAGCGCGCGGGCATTGAGATCGACCGCAAGGTCCTGGCCGATCTCTGCTACCAGGAACCGGCTGCTTTCGACGCCTTGGTGAAACAGGCCGTCGCGGCTCTCGGCAAGACCGAGGCCTAACGCCCGTGTTCAGGCTCGGCAGGGCGGCGGCGGTCATCGCCCTCGCCCTGCTCGCTGCCTGCTCCAGTTACGATTCCGACATCGCGGCGGTCAAACAGGCCGAAGCGACGCCGGGCCAGACCAACGAAGCCTGGGTCAACTCTATCGCCGGCGCGCGTGGCCATGTCGATTGGTCCGCGGGCAAGGCCGCAGCCTACAACAACGACGATATCGTCGAGGTGGTGGCGACCATCGACAGGCCGGGTGCGACAGGCGGCAGCCACAAGATCGAGCTGCATTTCATCCATAACCGCCAGACCCATAAGGTCGCCCTCGACAACGTCATTGTCGATGGCAAGTCCCAAGGGCTGCTGGGCGGCGCGCTCAATCTATTGTTGCTGCAACTTCAATGACTGCCCTATAGTCGCCGCCATCATGAGCGGCTTTCGATTTACCAGCGAAACCCACGGTTTCCAGCGGCCTTCCCGGCGGCTGTGGCGGAGGATGGCCTAGCGCCGATCCGGCACGGATGATCAGAACGGAACGGGGCCGCCTCAGACGGCCCCTTTTTATTTGGCGGAAATGACCATGCAGGATCTGGATCAAATCAGGGACAAGTGGATCGCAGCGACGGAATCGGCGGCAACGCCCGATACGCTGGAGCAGATCCGCGTCGAAGCTCTCGGCAAAAAGGGCGAAGTCTCGCTGCTGATGAAGAGCCTCGGCGGGCTCGATCCCGAGGCGCGGCGCGAAGCCGGCCAGCGGCTAAACGCGGTCAAGGACGCGGTCGCTGCTGCGATCGACGCCCGCAAGCAGACGCTCGGTGAAGCAGCACTCGATGCGCGGCTCGCCGGCGAGCGCGTCGACGTGACCTTGCCCGCGCGGCCTGAGAGCGAGGGCCGCATCCATCCCGTCAGCCAGACCATCGACGAGATCGTCCAGATCTTCGGCGAGATGGGGTTCAAGGTCGCCGAAGGCCCGGATATCGAGGACGACTTCCACAATTTCACCGCTCTCAACATTCCCGAGAGCCATCCGGCGCGCCAGATGCACGACACCTTCTATCTGCCGGAACAGGCCGATGGTTCGCGGCTGGTGCTGCGTACCCACACATCGCCGGTGCAAATACGGCATATGCGCAACAACAAGCCACCGATCCGCATCATCGCACCGGGCAGGACCTATCGCTGCGACAGCGACATGACCCACTCGCCGATGTTCCATCAGGTCGAAGGGCTGGTGGTCGACGAGACGACCCATATGGGCCATCTCAAGGGCTGCCTGATCGATTTCTGCCGCACATATTTCGGTGTCGCCGAATTGCCGGTGCGCTTTCGCCCCAGCTTCTTTCCGTTCACGGAACCGTCGGCGGAGCTCGATATCGGTTGCTCGCGCGCCGGCGGCGAATTGAAGATCGGCCAGGGCAGCGACTGGCTGGAGATTCTGGGCTGCGGCATGGTGCATCCCAAAGTGCTGTCCATGAGCGGCATCGATCCCACGCGCTATCAGGGCTTCGCCTTCGGCATGGGGATCGAGCGCATCGCCATGCTGAAGTATGGCATTCCGGACTTGCGCACCTTCTATGAAGCCGATCTGCGCTGGCTGAAGCATTACGGCTTCCTGCCGCTGGATATTCCCAATCTGGTAGGGGGGATCGGGCGATGAAACTCACCCTCTCCTGGCTCAAGGAACATCTCGAGACGAGCGCCGATACGGCGGAGATTGCGCGCCGCATGACCGCGCTCGGCCTCGAGGTCGAGAGCGTCGTCGATCGCGCCAAGGATTATGCGCCCTTCATCGTCGGCTATGTCGTCAAGGCAAAACAGCATCCAAATGCCGATCGCCTGCGGCTTTGCATCGTCGATACCGGCACGGATCGCGTGCAGGTTGTCTGCGGCGCGCCCAATGCCCGCGCCGGGATGAAGGGCGTTTTCGCACCCGCCGGCAGCCATATTCCCGGCACCGGCCTGGATCTCAAAGCCGGCATGATCCGCGGCGAAGCCTCCAACGGCATGCTTTGCTCCATGCGCGAGATGGGGCTGGGCCAGGATCACGACGGCATCATCGACCTGCCCGCCGACACGCCGATCGGCAAGCCCTTCGCCGAGGTGATGGGCCTGAACGATCCCGTCTTCGATGTGAAGGTGACGCCGGACCGCGCCGATTGCCTGTCGGTCGCCGGCATCGCCCGCGATCTGGCCGCTGCGGGCCTGGGCAAGCTGACCCCGCGCGACCTGTCGCCGGTGCAAGGCACGTTCGATAGCCCGCTGCAATGGCGGCGCGACCTGCCGGCCGACAAGCAAGATGCTTGCCCCTTGGTCGTCGGCCGTTATTTCCGTGGCCTCAGCAACGGGCCCAGCCCGCGCTGGCTGCAGGATCGCCTGACCGCCATCGGCCTTCGGCCCATCTCCGCACTGGTCGATATCACCAATTATGTGACCTTCGATCTCGGCCGGCCGCTGCATGTGTTCGATGCGAAAAAGCTGGCGGGCGATCTCACCATGCGCATGGCCCACGAGGGCGAGGAGATGCTGGCGCTGGATGGCCGCAGCTATCGGCTCGACGCCAACATGACGGTGATCGCCGATTCCCGAGAGCTGCACAGCATCGGCGGCGTCATGGGCGGCGAACATTCCGGCTGCACGGAATCAACGACCGAGATGTTCCTCGAGGTGGCCCTGTTCGATCCGATCCGGACCGCCGTTACGGGGCGCAAGCTCGGCCTCGAAAGCGATGCCCGCTATCGCTTCGAGCGCGGGCTCGATCCTGTCTCCGCCGAATGGGGCGCGGACGTGGCGGCGCGCCTGGTCCAGGAATTCTGCGGCGGCGAAGCAAGCCGCGTGGTTTCGGCAGGCTCGATGCCCGATTGGCGGCGCGAGCTGACTTTGCGGCCAGGGCGAGTAGCAAGCCTGGGCGGCGTCGATCTGCCGGCCGCCGAATCGGCGCGGATTCTGCGCGGTCTCGGCTTCGGTGTGAAGCAGGCTGGCGACGTGCTGACGGCAGAGGTTCCTTCCTGGCGCGCCGATGTCGAGGGCGAAGCCGATCTGGTCGAGGAAGTGCTGCGCGTCCACGGCTATGATCAAATTCCTGCCGTCTCGCTGCCGCCGGTGGCGGCAATGCCCGAGGCGGCAACAACGCCGCCCCAGCGCCGCGCGGTGCATGCCAAGCGCCTGCTGGCCGAGCGCGGGCTGATGGAAGCCGCAACCTTCTCCTTCATTCGCCTGGATTGGGCGAAGCTGTTCGGCGGCGGCGAGCCATCGCTGGCGCTGGCCAATCCCATCAGCGCCGA
>DASXQK010000216.1:0-1546 GCA_036493015.1 Dongiaceae bacterium
GCGCGGCCATCGCGCCGCATCGCCCGGACCGTCGGCAGGATAATCCGCTCCATGACCTCGCCCTCGACGGCCGGGGTCACCATGGGAGCCGGCGAATAGGCGCCCATGCCGCCGGTATTGGGGCCGGTATCGCCATCGCCCACGCGCTTATGGTCCTGGGCGGAAGCCAGCGCCAGGGCCGTCTTGCCGTCGGTGAGCGCAAAAATGCTCACCTCCTCGCCGCCCATGAATTCCTCGATCACAACTTCCGCCCCGGCCGAGCCGAAGACGTTGCCGACCAGCATGGAATCGATTGCGGCAATCGCCTGTTCGCGGGTCTCGGCGATGACCACGCCCTTGCCGGCGGCGAGCCCATCGGCCTTGACCACGATGGGCAGTGGTCGGCTTTCGACATAGGCCCGCGCGGGTGCTGCGTCCCGGAATCGCGCATAGTCGGCCGTGGGAATGCCATAGCGGGCGCAGAGATCCTTCATGAATCCCTTGGAGCCTTCCAGGGCTGCGGCATCGGCATTGGGGCCAAATGCGGGAATACCCGCTTCCCGCAGGCGGTCGACCAGCCCCAGCACCAGCGGACCTTCCGGTCCCACCACGACGAAATCGATGCGCTGCTCGCGCGCGTATTCCACCAGGCGGGTGATGTTATCGGCGGCGATGGGCACGCATTGCGCCTGCTCGGCGATGCCGGCATTGCCCGGGGCGCAGAACAGCGCATCGCAGAGGGGCGAGGCGGCGATGGACCAGCACAGCGCGTGTTCGCGCCCGCCCCCTCCCACCACCAATATCCGCATGATTTTTGTCCCCGCTGAGGCAACCGTCCGTTCCTTGGACGATTCCCACCGGCAGCATAAGATGCCCGGGCAATGCCCGACAACCTTACCAATCTGCCCGAATTCACCGTCAGCGAGATCAGCCAGGCGGTCAAGCGCACCCTGGAGGGGCGCTTCGAGCGTATCCGCGTGCGCGGCGAGATCAGCGGCTTCAAGCGCGCAACCTCCGGCCACCTCTATTTTGCGCTGAAAGATGAGGAGTCGAAGCTGGATGGCGTGTGCTGGCGCATGACCGCCCAGCGCCTGGCGATTGCGCCTGAAGACGGGCTGGAGGTCATCGCTACCGGGCGCATCTCGAGCTATCCCGGCCGCTCCTCCTATCAGCTCATCATCGACAGCCTGGAGCTTGCCGGCGAGGGAGCACTGCTCAAGCTGCTGGAGGACCGGCGCAAGAAACTTGCCGGCGAAGGCCTGTTCGATCTCGAGCGCAAAAAGGCGCTGCCCTTCCTGCCGGCAGTAATCGGTGTCGTCACCTCGCCGACCGGGGCGGTGATCCGCGACATCCTGCATCGCCTGCGCGACCGCTTTCCCCGCCATGTGCTGATCTGGCCGGTGCCGGTGCAGGGCGAGGGGGCGAAGGAACAGATCGCCGCGGCCATCGCCGGCTTCAACGCGATTGCGCCCGGCGGGCGAGTTCCGCGGCCCGATCTGCTGATCGTGGCGCGGGGCGGCGGCAGCCTGGAAGACCTCTGGGCCTTCAACGAGGAGATCGTGGTGCG
>DASXQK010000217.1:0-8177 GCA_036493015.1 Dongiaceae bacterium
CTTGATCACCCGGGCGCCGGCATCGGCGAGACGCTGGGTGCAGATGGGCGCTGCCACCGCCTGCTCCAGCGCCACCACCAGAATGCCGTCGAGCGCCGCCATCTCCTAGTAAGAGCGCGGCAGGCCGAGCACATGCTCGGCGAGATAGGAGAGGATCAGGTTGGTCGAGATCGGCGCAACCTGGTAGAGCCGCGTCTCGCGGAATTTGCGCTCGATATCGAATTCCTCGGCAAAACCGAAGCCGCCATGGGTCTGGATGCAGGCTTCCGCCGCAGCCCAGCTTGCCTCCGCCGCCAGCATCTTGGCCATATTGGCCTCCGCCGCGCAGTCCTTGCCCGCCTCGAACAGGGCCGCCGCCTGGTGGGTCATCAGCTCGGCCGCGCGCATCTGGACATAGGCGCGAGCAATGGGAAATTGGATGCCCTGGTTCTGGCCGATGGGCCGGTCGAACACCACGCGTTCGCGGGCATAGGCGACCGTCTTGTCGATAAACCATTTGGCATCGCCGATGCATTCGGCGGCGATCAATACCCGCTCGGCATTCATGCCGGAGAGGATGTAGCGAAAGCCCTTGCCCTCCTCACCCACCAGATTCTCCGCCGGCACCGGAACGGAATCGAAAAACACTTCCGTCGTTGCATGATTCATCATGGTGCGGATCGGCCGGATGGTCATGCCCGCCTGTTTCGCCGCCACCATATCGACGATGAATACCGACAGCCCCTCGCTGCGCTTCTTCACCTCGCTGCGCGGCGTGGTGCGGGCCAGCAGCAGCATCAGATCGGAATGTTCCGCCCGCGAGGTCCAGATCTTCTGGCCGGTGACGATATAGCGATCGCCCACGCGCCGGGCGAGGGTCTTGAGCGAGGTGGTGTCGCTACCGGAGCCGGGCTCGGTCACGCCGAAGGCCTGGAGGCGCAATTCGCCCGAGGCGATCTTCGGCAGGTATCTCTGCTTCTGGTCGGGGCTGCCATGACGCAGCAACGCGCCCATGATGTACATCTGGGCATGGCAAGCGCCGCCATTGCCCCCGGAATGATGAATTTCCTCAAGGATTGCCGCAGCAGCCGAGAGCGGCAACCCTGCCCCACCATATTCTTCGGGTATGAGAGCGCCGAGGTAACCGGCCCCGGTCAGCGCCTTCACAAAGTCGATAGGATAGGTCTGGGCGCGATCCTGCCGGCGCCAATACTCGCCGGGAAAACCCAGGCAAAGCTTGCGCACCGATTCGCGTATTTCCGGATGATCCGTGGTGAGGATTTCCATTTCGCCCGATCTCTGGCCCGTTTTGCCCGCCAAGCTATCCCACCGGCGCAGGGCCCGCCATGGTTCACGGCATATCGCGCCGACCCGGGCATTGGCTATTATCCGCCCGGTTCGGGCGAACGGGAATTCCAGGCATGGCGAAGTCGACAAAGAAAGCAGCGGCCGCGGATGCGGGCGACAGGCAGGATTCCGTCACCTGGCCGGCGGAAATCTACCGCGTGCTGAGGGAGGCTCACGTCACCCAGGCCTGCTATGTGCCCGATGCCGGGCATTCGAAGCTGATCCAGCTTCTCCATGCCGATCCGGCGATCGCCACCACGGTTCTGACCACCGAGGAAGAAGGCATTGCGCTTGCCGCCGGCGCCTGGCTAGGAGGCAATCGCTGCGTGCTGCTGCTGCAATCCAGCGGCGTGGGCAATTGCATCAACATGCTCTCGCTGATGGCAACCTGCCGCTTTCCGCTGCTGGCGATCGTGACGATGCGCGGCGAGTGGGCGGAGTTCAATCCCTGGCAGATGGCCATGGGCCATGCAACGCCAGCGGCCCTCGAACTGATGGGGGTCAAGACCATGCGGGTGAGCGCGGCATCCGAAGCGGCCGAGACAGTCGCGGCCGCTGCCGTGCTCGCTTTCGATGGCGATCAGCAGATGGCCGTCCTGCTCTCCCAGCGAATGCTGGGCCGCAAGAAATGGGTGGAAAAATGAGTTCGGAATCAAAACACGGCGCGAAATTCGGGACCCTCGACCGCCGGACTGCGGTCGCCGAACTTTTGAAGGATCGCGGCAAGCTTCTGCTCATCACCGGGCTTGGCTCCTCCAGCTATGACGCCTTCGCCGCCGGCGACCACGATGCCAATTTCTATCTCTGGGGCGCCATGGGCGGAGCCGCCATGATGGGGCTGGGCCTGGCACTCGCTCAACCAGACCGGCCGGTCTGCGTCTTGACCGGCGATGGCGAGCAGCTAATGGGCCTGGGGGCGCTCGCCACCATCGCGGTAAAAAAGCCCGCCAATCTCACCATCGTCGTCCTCGATAACGGTCATTTCGGCGAGACCGGCATGCAGACCAGCCATAGCGGCTTCGGCGTCGATATCCATCGCATCGCACAGGCCGCGGGCTTTGCCGCCGTCAGCGATATTCGCGGCATGGAAGAAGTGGCGGCTTATCGGCGGCAGCTGAAGCTTGTTTCTGGCGGTCCGCGCTATGCCACGATCCGCATCGCCCCGGGCAATCCGCCCCGCGCACTGCCCGCCCGCGACGGCGTGTTTCTGAAGAACCGGGTGCGCCAGCATCTGGGCCTCGGCGTCAACTGATGGCCGAGCTCACCACCTTCCTCAATACCGTCGCCGGCAAGAAGGCAGAGGCTACGGCGTTCTATGACAGCTTCGATCCCTTCACCGGCAAGCCCTGGGCGCGCATCCCCCGCTGCGAAGCGAAGGATGCGGAAGGCGCCGTCGCCGCCGCCAGACAGGCATTCAAATCCGGGCCCTGGCGCGGCTTGACGGCGAGTGCGCGCGGCCGGCTGCTGGTGAAGCTGGCCGATCTGATCGAGGCCGATGCCGATCGCCTCGCCGCCATCGAGGTGCATGACAACGGCAAGCTGCTGGCCGAGATGTCGGCCCAGGTCAAATACCTGCCCCAGTGGTTTCGCTATTTCGGCGGCCTTGCCGACAAGATCGAGGGCGGCGTGCTGCCCATCGACAAGCCCGCGATGTTCGCCTTCACCCGGCGCGAGCCGCTGGGAGTGGTCGTCTGCATCGTGCCATGGAATTCGCCGCTGCTGTTGCTGACCTGGAAACTGGCGCCGGCTTTGGCCGCCGGAAACACCGTCGTTGTCAAACCGTCGGAGCACGCCTCGGCCTCCACGCTCGCCTTCGTCGAACTGTTCGAGAAGGCGGGCTTTCCGCCCGGTGTGGTCAATACCGTCACCGGCTTTCCCGACCAGGTCGGCGTAACCCTCGCCCAGCATCCCGATGTCGCCAAGATCGCCTTCACCGGCGGCGAGGCCGGGGGTGCCGCCGTCTATCGCGCGGCGGCGGCCAGCTTCAAGCATGTGAGCCTGGAGCTGGGCGGCAAATCGCCCAACATCATTTTCGCCGATGCGAAGCTCGACAATGCCGTGAACGGCGCCATTTCCGGCATTTTCGCGGCCACCGGCCAGACCTGCATCGCGGGCTCCAGGCTGCTGGTCCAGCGATCCGTGCATGACGAGGTGGTCGATCGCCTGACCGCGATTGCCAAGACCGCGCGCATCGGCAATCCCGCGAGCCTCGATACCCAGGTCGGCCCCGTTACCACCTTGGCCCAGCGCCAGCGCGTGCTCGACTATGCGGGCATCGCCCGCGACGAAGGCGCCAAGCTCGTGATGGGCGGCGGCACACCGAAGGATTCGGCGCTGGGCGAAGGCTGGTTCGTCGAACCCACCATCTTCACCAATGTCGCCAACACCATGCGCATTGCGCGCGAGGAGGTATTCGGCCCGATCCTTTCCATCATACCCTTCACCGATGAGGACGAGGCGCTGGCAATCGCCAATGACAGCCCCTATGGCCTTGCCGCTGGCGTCTGGACCTCGGATATCGGGCGGGCCATCCGCCTGTCGGAGAAGCTCGAGGCCGGCACGGTCTGGGTGAACTGCTATCGAGCCGTCAGCTATATGGCGCCCTTCGGCGGCTACAAGCGCAGCGGCATCGGCCGCGAAAGCGGCCAGGAAGCCATCGATGCCTATCTGCAGACCAAATCGGTCTGGATCGATACCAGCGGACAGACGGCCAATCCGTTCGTGCTGCGCTGAATAACGGGGAGCGAGAAATTGATGAAACGACCGACGAAAAAGGCCGGCAAGCTTGCCGGCCGGGTGGCGCTGGTGACCGGTGCCGCGCAGGGCATCGGCAAGGCTTGCGCGCTCGCCTTCGCCCAGGAAGGCGCCAGCGTCGTGCTCGCCGATATCCAGGAGAAAGCCTGCCAGAAGGCGGCAGCGGAGATCGCCAAGGCGACCGGTCGGCCCACCCTGGCGCTCCAGGTGGACGTCTCCAAGGAAAGCGACGTCAAGGCTATGGTCGCGGCGGCACTGGCGAAATTCAAGCGCATCGACGTGCTGGCCAACAATGCCGGCATCCTGGCGAGCGGCGATATCCTGACCCTGTCGCTGGCGGATTTCGATCGCGTGCAGGGCATCAATGTGCGCGGCGCCTTCATGGTGGCCCAGGCCGTCGCCCGCTCCATGGTCGAACGCAAGATCGATGGCCGCATCGTCAACATGGCTTCGATCAATGCGGTGATCGCCACCGGCACGCAGCTTGCCTATGGCGTCTCCAAGGGCGCCGTGAACATGCTGACCAAGACCATGGCCATGGGTCTTGCCCATCACGGCATCCGGGTGAACGCCATCGGCGCCGGCACCATCGAGACCGCGCTGATCGGCCCGGTGATGAAGGATGAGGCAGCCCGGCGCATGCTGCTCTCGCGCACGCCGCTGCGCCGCCTGGGCAAACCCTCCGAGGTCGCCAGCGTCGCGCTGTTCCTGGCGAGCGATGATTCCTCCTATATCACCGGCCAGACGATCTATCCTGATGGCGGTCGCCTGGCGCTGAACTACACGGTGCCGGTGGATTAGAAAGGACGAACGCCCGTGCCCACCATCGATCTCAACTGCGATCTCGGCGAAGGCTTCGGCGACTGGAAGATGGGCGACGATGCGGCGATGCTCGCCATCGTCTCCACCGTCAACGTCGCCTGCGGTTTCCATGCCGGCGATCCACAGATCATGGCCGACACGTTTGCCCAAGCGAAGAAGGCGGGCGTGGCCATCGGTGCCCATCCCAGCTACCCGGATTTGCAGGGCTTCGGTCGGCGCCCCATGCCCTATACGCCGCGGGAAATCGAACGGCTGATCGCCTATCAGCTGGGTGCCGCCATGGGTGTGGCCGCCTTGGCCGGTCATCGCATTACTCATGTGAAGGCCCATGGCTCGCTCGGCAACCGCGCCACCGAAGATGCCGCCGCGGCGGACGCCATTGCGCGGGCCACCAAATCCGTCGATCCCAATCTGGCGATCCTGGCCATCGCCGGCACCGAGATCGAACGCGCCGCCGAGCGCTGCAACATGAAGGCGGTGCGCGAGATCTTCGCCGACCGCGCCTATACCAGTGCCGGCAATCTGGTGCCGCGCAGCCAGCCGGGTGCAGTGATCCACGACGCGAAGGCCGCATCGGAGCGTATCATCGCCATGCTGCAGGCCGGCGCCATCATCGCCACCGACGGCACGAAAATCCCCGTGGGCATCGACAGCATCTGCGTTCATGGCGACACGCCGGGCGCAGTATCCATGGCCAAGGCGGTGCGCCAGGCGCTGGTCGGGGCGGGCTATAGCTTGCGCGCCTTCGCTGCCTGACGATTCCGTGAGCGCCGCCGCCCTTCCCCGCTTCCTGTTCGCGGGCGAATGCGCGCTGGTGGTGGAATACGGCGATCGCATCGATCCCGCCATTCATGACCAGGTGCTGGCACTGGACCGGGCCGTGGCTGCCGCAGCCATTCCAGGATTGCGCGAGACCGTGCCGACATATCGCTCGCTGCTGATCGATTACGACCCGGAGCAGATCGCGCCCGATGCCCTGATCGAGCGGTTGCGCAACCTACCCATCGACGCCGCGCAGGCCAAGGCGCGGGCGCGGCGCTGGATCGTGCCGGCCTGCTATGACCCGGCGCTGGCGCTCGATCTCGCCTTTGTCGCCGAAAAGCAGGGGCTGACGCCGGAAAAGGTCGTGGCCTTGCACAGCGGCGCGATCTATCGCCTGTACATGTACGGTTTTGCGCCGGGCTTCGCCTATCTGGGCGGCCTGCCCAAGGCGCTCGATATCTCGCGCCGGGCCGAGCCGCGGCCTACATCGCCGCCGAACTGCCTGCTGATCGCCGGCGGCCAGGCTCTGATCACCACCGTCGTCATGCCGACCGGCTGGCACATCATCGGACGCACGCCGGAACGTTTCTTCGCCCCGAACCGCGAGCCTGTCTTCCTCGCCGCCGTGGGCGATGAGATCGGCTTCGACCCGGTCGACGCTGCCAGCTTCGCCATGCTTGAGGCGCGGGCTGCCGCCGGCGAGCCGGTGGCGCGTCTCGCGGCAGCACGGCCATGACGGCGCGCCTTCTTATTTGCGCCGCGGGGCCGGGCACGACGCTGCAGGATGGCGGGCGCCACGGCTACCTGCGCTATGGCGTCAGTGCCGCGGGCCCGATGGATTGGAATGCCCATGGCCGCGCCAATATCCTGGCCGGCAATCCCGAACAGGCCACCGCGATCGAGGTCGGTCTGGGCGGCATCGAGATCGCCGTCGAGGATGGCGTGGTCTCGCTTGGCTTCGCCGGCGCGCCATTTTCCGTGATGCTGAACGGGCAAGCGCTGCCGCCGGCGGGGCGCATTCGCCTCAGCCAGGATGATCGTCTGGCGATCAAGGCCGGTGCGGCCGGGGCCTGGTTTTATCTCAGCCCCGCAGGCGGCTTCGATCTGCCACCGGTCATGGGCAGCCTTTCGACCAGTTTGCGCAGCGGCATCGGCGGAAAGGCGCTGGCCGCGGGCGATGGTTTGCCGTTGCGCGAAGCAATGGCTCTGCCCGAGCTGGGCCTTGAGCTGCCTCCCTCACCATCGGGCCCGATCCGCGTGCTGCTGGGGCCTCAGGACGACTATTTCACCCCTGCCGCCATCGAGCGGTTCTTTTCCACGCCTTACCGCCTGGCGCCGCGTAGCGATCGCATGGGCTATCGCCTCGACGGTCCGCCGCTTGACCATTCCAAGGGCTTCAACATCGTCTCCGACGGAATCGAGATGGGCGCCATCCAGGTGCCGGGCGATGGCAAACCCATCGTCCTGATGGCCGACCGGCAATCGACTGGCGGCTATCCCAAGATCGGCTACGTCATCCGCGCCGATATCGGCCGTCTGGCGCAGCTGCGCGCTGGCGAAGCGGTGCGGTTCGAGGCCTCGACCATCGATGCCGCGCGGCGCGAACTGTTCGCGGGCCTGGGCAGCATGCGCGACAGCCTCGCCCAGACCTTTCCGTTGGGCGGCGGCCTATCCAGCGAATTCCTGCTGTCGCTGAACCTGATCAGCGGCGCCCAGAGCATGGCCGAAGAAGGCTGAAGTCCGGGAAACGCCGGGGCCGCAAGCGGGAACCATCCCGCGCGCCGAGCATTCCAACTCTATAACCAATCCGGGGGTGGGCCAGGCATTGAGCCGGCCAGCACATCGCAACCGCAGTTCGAGGTAGCGACCATGACCCAACCACCCAACATGGCTTCGACGATCTATGCCATCGTGCGGCTGCGCGAGGGACGTTTTGCCGTGGAGATGACCAAGCCGGGCCAGACGACGGTATCGATCAAGCCATTTTGGACGGAACGCGAGGCGGAGGAGTGGATCGCGGTCGAAAAGCGCCGCGCGGAGCGTGACGAGAGTTAGATCCGCGGCATTTACCTAGCGTTAATCGGCTGGCCTGCCTCGCTATTTGCCATCTGATTTGGCAGGATCGCATGACAATTACAGGTTCACCCAAACGAATGGAGAAGCGTATGTCGAAGTGGCGCAAAGCAAACGGGCCGGCCGTGGCGCTCGCCTGTCTTACCTTGCTGGCTGCCTGCTCCCAATACGACGTATTCGGGACGCGGCGGGATATCGTCGTCGACCAACCGGCCGGGCAATCCTTCGTCGCGATGGAGACGCTCTCCGGCAAGGTGCTGGCGACGCCGGGCGGCATGACGCTCTACACCTATGACAAGGACACCGCCGGCACCTCGACCTGCTACGGGGAATGCGCCGAGTACTGGCCGCCCTTGCTTGCAGGAACCGGCGCCCACGAGGCGGATTTCCTGACGCTGACCACCCGCACCGACGGAACGAAACAGTGGATGGCCAACAAC
>DASXQK010000218.1:0-3465 GCA_036493015.1 Dongiaceae bacterium
GACGCGCGCCTGGCCGAGCTCGTCGGCACCACCGCGGACGCGGTGCAGAAGCTGCGCCACGGGCTCAAGGTGCGGCCGGTCTATAAGCGCATCGATACCTGTGCCGGCGAGTTCGCCTCGGCCACGCCTTACATGTATTCCTGCTACGTACCGGGTTACGAGGCTGAAGATGCCTGTGAAGCCGAGCCCAGCGACCGGCGCAAGGTCATCATCCTGGGCGGCGGACCCAACCGCATCGGCCAGGGCATCGAGTTCGACTATTGCTGCGTCCATGCTGCCTATGCGCTGCGGGAAGCCGGCATCGAGACCATCATGGTGAATTGCAATCCCGAGACGGTGTCGACGGATTACGACACTTCCGACCGGCTCTATTTCGAGCCGCTGACCGCCGAGGATGTCATCGAGCTGGCGCGGGTCGAGCAGCGCCGCGGCACGCTTCTGGGCTGCATCGTGCAGCTGGGCGGCCAGACGCCCCTCAAACTCGCCGCCGCCCTGGAACAGGCCCAAATCCCGATCCTGGGCACCTCGCCCGATGCCATCGATCTCGCCGAGGATCGCGAGCGCTTCCAGAAGCTGCTGGGCAAGCTCGGCCTGAAGCAGCCGGCCAACGGCATTGCCCGCAATGTGGAAGAGGCGCGCAAGGCCGCCACATCCATCGGCTATCCCGTCGTTATCCGCCCCTCTTACGTGCTGGGCGGCCGCGCCATGGAAATCGTCCATAGCGAGGAAGAGCTGCTGCGCTATATGGGCCGGGCCGTGCAGGTCTCCGGCAAAAACCCGGTGTTGATCGATTCATACCTGCAGGACGCGATCGAGGTCGATGTCGATGCGGTGGCCGATATCAAGGATGTCTTCGTCGCCGGCGTGATGGAGCATATCGAGGAAGCCGGTATCCATTCCGGCGATTCCGCCTGTTCGCTGCCGCCCTATACGCTCTCCGACGAGATCATCGACGAGATTGAGCGCCAGACCCAGGCCTTGGCCCGTGGTCTTAGCGTCGTCGGTCTCATGAACACGCAGTTTGCCGTGAAGGGAAAAGACATTTACGTGCTGGAAGTAAATCCGCGCGCCAGCCGCACCGTACCCTTCGTCGCCAAGGCGACCGGCAATCCGATCGCCAAGATCGCCGCGCGCGTCATGGCGGGCGAAGCGTTGGCGAGCTTTCATCTGAGCAAACCAAAGCATCGCCACACCGCGGTCAAGGAAGCCGTATTCCCCTTCGCCCGCTTCCCTGGCGTCGACATCATCCTGGGGCCGGAGATGAAATCGACCGGCGAGGTGATGGGCCTCGATTTCACCTTCGCGCGCGCCTACGCCAAATCTCAGCTCGGCGCGGGTCTGCGCCTGCCGGCCAACGGCACGGTCTTCGTCTCGGTCAAGGACAAGGACAAGCCGGCGCTGATCGAGCCCTGCAAGAAACTGGCGAGCCTGGGCTTTCATCTGATTGCAACGGATGGGACGGCAAACTACCTGGCCGAACGCGGCATTGCCGTCCAGCGCGTCAACAAGGTGTCCGAAGGCAGGCCCCATATTGTCGATGCCATGAAGGACGGCACGGTCCAGCTCATCTTCAATACGACGGAAGGGGCCCAGGCCATCGCCGACAGTTTCAGCCTGCGCCAGGCAGCCCTGCTGGGCGGCATCGCCTATTGCACCACCATCCCCGGCGCCAAGGCGACGGTGGCGGCGATCGCCGATCTTGCCAGCGGCGAGCTTGAAGTCGCCCCCCTCCAAGCTTACTTTTAGGGCTTCGTTCCTGCGACCGGACGGCTCCCATGGCCGTCCGGCGTGGGTTTTTTACGCAATTGGGATGCGCCACCAGCACGAGAAGTTGACGTTTCGATGCAAAGAATTCCGATGACAGCGGACGGCTATGCCCGTCTGGAAGAAGAACTCAGACATTTGAAGGCGGTAGAGCGGCCAGCGGTTATCCGCGCCATTGCCGAGGCGCGTGAACATGGCGACCTCTCGGAAAATGCCGAGTATCACGCGGCGCGCGAACGCCAGAGTTTCATCGAAGGGCGCCTGGGCGAGCTTGAGGACAAGATCAGCCGCGCTGACGTCATCGATGTGGGCAAGCTCAGCGGCAAGCAGATAAAGTTCGGCGCCACGGTCACCTTGGTGGACGAGGATACCGACGAGAAGACCGCCTATCAGATCGTCGGCGAGGACGAGGCCGACATCAAGACCAAGCGGCTTTCCGTCACCTCGCCGCTGGCCCGCGCGCTCATTAGCAAGCAGGTCGGCGAATCCGTCGAGGTCGTGACGCCTGGCGGCTCGAAGGTCTACGAGATCGTCAAGGTCCAGTTCAAATAGCGCCGCGGGTTTCGCCGAGCGCTCAAGAAGATCGAACGACAGAAGCACATGGGCCCGAAGCCGCGCGCTATTCCTTCTCGCCCTTTGGGGCGTCGACGGGAATGGGAACGCCGGGCTCGGTCTTGGTGCTGCGGATCGCAAGCGCGGTCTTCACATGGCTCACATTGGGTGCCGGTGTCAGCTTGCTGGTGAGGAAGCGCTGATAGGCATCCCAGTCGGTGGCAACGATGCGCAGCAGGAAATCCGCTTCGCCTGCCAGCATGTGGCATTCGCGGACCTCGGGATACGAGGCCACCAGCTGTTCAAAGGCGCGCAGATCCGCTTCGGCCTGGCTCGAGAGCCCGACCTGGGCAAAGACCGTGACACTAAATCCCAGCGCCTCGGCATTGACCTCGGCGTGATAGCCCTTGATCAGCCCCGCCTTTTCCAGCGCGCGCACCCGGCGCAGGCAAGGGGGTGCCGAAATGCCGGCGCGCTTGGCCAATTCGACATTGGTCATTCGCCCTTTGTCCTGCAAATCATGCAGGATCCGCCGGTCAATGCGATCGAGCTTTACTCGACGCATGATTCGCCTCCGATCCCGGGTCGTTTAGTAATTATATTACGAGGTGGGGTGGGGCGAAAGCTCTGTCAATTTTGGCCAAGGACTGGCCAAAACACTGCCCGTTGCCGCCACCCGTTGAGGCGGTAAACCACCACCGGCCCCATATCTGGCGCTGACTGGCCCTAATTCAAGCGGCGCCGAGCCTTGTGCCGCTGTCATACGGCCTTTATCTTTCCCTTGGGCCTCGGATGCCCCTGGCCCTGCTCTTTTTTGGGCCATGACGCCGATGCCACCCCTGGCTGTATCCAGCCATCAAGGAAATCGCCCATGCGTGAAACGCATCGCTCGAAGGTTCTGATCATCGGTTCGGGGCCTGCTGGCTATACGGCTGCCATTTATGCCGCGCGCGCCAACCTGCAGCCGATCCTGGTCCAGGGGCTGCAGCCGGGCGGGCAGATGACCATCACCACCGATGTCGAAAATTACCCGGGTTTCGCCGATGTCATCCAGGGCCCCTGGCTGATGGACCAGATGCAGGCCCAGGCCGCTCATGTCGGCACGCGGATCTGCAGCGATATCGTCACCTCCGTCGATCTCAGCCAGCG
>DASXQK010000219.1:0-8715 GCA_036493015.1 Dongiaceae bacterium
CGCCGGCGATGTGATTGCCCTGCATGGCGATCTTGGCACCGGCAAGACCTTCTTCGCCCGAGCCTTCATCGGCGAGGCAGAGGTGCCCAGCCCCACCTTCACCCTGGTTCAGACCTATGGCCGGCAGGATGGCCCCGCGATCTGGCATTTCGATTTGTATCGGCTGAAGCAGGCGAGCGAAGCCATCGAGTTGGACATCGAGGATGCCTTTGCCGAGGGGATTTCTCTGATCGAATGGCCGGAGCGGCTGGGCACGCTGCTGCCTGGCGAACGGCTGGACGTGGCGCTGACGATGGCGCCGCAAGCACCGGATGAATCAACCGCGCGCCGCGTGACCCTTACCGGCCGCGGCCGCTGGGCGGGCTTGCTCGACAAGGTCGCGCCATGACGCCCGAACGCGCCCGGCAGATATGGAGCTTCCTCGCTGCCCAGGGCTGGGGCGCTTGCGAACGCGCGCCGCTGGCAGGCGATGCCTCATTTCGCCGCTATGAGCGGCTGCGGCGCGGCGGCGATCGGGCCGTGCTGATGGATGCCCCGCCGCCGCAGGAGAATGTCCGGCCCTTCATCGCCATCGACCGGCTGCTCGCCGGCGCCGGGCTCGCCGTGCCGGCGATCCATGGTGCGGACGAGCAAGCGGGACTGCTGCTGCTGGAAGACCTGGGCGACGACACCTATACGCGGCTTCTTGCCCGCGGCGAACCGGAGGAACGGCTCTACGACCTCGCCGTCGATCTGCTGATCGAGCTGCATCGCCGCTTGCCGCCTATCTCTCTCGGCGCTGTTCCGGTCTTCGAGGAAGCTGCGGCACTGCGCCAGGTGAAGCTGCTGCTGGAATGGTATTGGCCCGCTACCCAGCCGGGCGCGGTTCCGCCGGCAGCCGCCGCCGAATTCGAATCTGCCTGGCGTCAGGTCCTTGGCCTTTGGCAGGGCTCGCCCAAGGCTCTCGTGCTGTTCGACTATCACGTCGACAATCTGATGCTGCTCGCCGGACGCTCCGGCGTCGCCTCGGTCGGGCTGCTCGATTTCCAGGATGCGGTGCTGGGGCCGCGCGCCTTTGATCTCGCTTCGCTGATCGACGATGCCAGGCGCGATGTGCCCTTGGGCCTGGCGGCCAGGCTCATGGCGCGATATCTGGCCGCATTTCCCGATCTCGACCCCGGCGCCTTCGCTGCCAGCTATGCCGCCAGCGGCGCCCAGCGCCACACCCGCATCCTCGGCACCTTCACCCGGCTCTGCCGGCGCGATGGCAAGCCCGGCTATCTTGCGTTCATCCCGCGGGTGTGGCGCCAACTCGAGGCGCGGCTTGCCCATCCTGCTCTTGCGCCGCTCGCCGCCTGGTATGCCCGCTATCTGCCGCCGGAACAGCGCAGCGTGCCATCGGTGCAAGGCTGACTTGATCCTGACCGGGCGTCAGCGAATCGGACTATCTTGGCGGCCTTAACAGCGGATCGACGAAATGTACCAACCGAAGACAGCCATGGTCCTGGCCGCTGGGTTCGCAACCCGGCTGCGCCCCTTGAGTCACACCCGGCCCAAGGCGCTGGTGGAGGTGGCGGGCAAGACCCTGCTCGACCACGCCCTCGACCGGCTGGCTGAAGCGGGGGTCACGCGCGCGGTGGTGAACACCCATCACCTGGCCGACCAGATCGAAGCCCGTCTTGCCGCCCGCAAGCGCCCGGCGGTCCAGATCTCCCATGAGCAGACGATCCTGGATACCGGCGGCGGCATCGCCCAGGCGCTGCCTTTGCTGGGGCCCGATCCCTTTTATGCCGTCAATGCCAAGATCGTCTGGCGCGGCGGCCAGGAAGAGGCGCTGAAGCGCCTGGCTGCCATCTGGGACAGCGAGCATATGGATGCCTTGCTGCTGCTGCAGCCGACGGTGACGGCCGTGGGCTATGAAGGGCCCGGTGATCTCAACATGGATGAGTTCGGACGGTTGCGCTTTCGCGGAGCCCAGGAGATCGCGCCCTTCGTCTATGCCAGCATCCAGATTATTCATCCCCGCTTGTTCAAGGATGCGCCACAAGGGGCATTTCCTCTGCGCCCGCTCTGGGAGCGTGCGGCGGCGGCCGGCCGCCTCTTTGGACTGCGCCATGATGGCGAGTGGTATCACGTCTCCACGCCGGCGGGCCTGGCAGCGGCGGAAGAGCTGCTTTCCCCACCCCACCAGCACCGCCGCCCGGCCGATGCGGCGGAACAGGGCTTAGGTTGACGCCCCGAGGGCGCCAGGAAGCGGCGCCGAGAGATCGCGCGGCGAGCAGCGCCGAGCGCCACGTTCTCACCATCCCTGCGGGGACCGGTTTTCTCGACGCGCTTGCCAGCGGCCTTCTGGCCGAGACGGCCGGCGATCCGCTTACTCTTGCCGGCTATCGTATCCTGTTGCCGACCCGCCGATCCTGCCGCGCGTTGCAGGAAGCGTTCCTGCGCCGCAGCGACGGCCAGCCGCTGCTGTTGCCGCAGCTGCAGCCATTGGGCGATGTCGATGCCGATGAAATCCTGCTGACCGGCGGCCCCGGGGACAACGACGAGGCGCCGGGGGAGGATGGCGCGTTCGATCTGCCGCCGGCCATCGCCCCGCTGCGCCGCCAGTTGCTGCTGACCCGGGCCATCCTGCGCGCCCGCCATAACTTCGGTGAATATCCCCCGACCATCGACCAGGCATCGCGCCTGGCCGCGGAACTGGCTCGCCTGCTCGACCAGATGGCGACCGAACAGGTGGGTTTCGAAGGCCTGAGCGATCTCGCCCTCGATCATGCCGAGCATTGGCAGAAGACCGTCCGCTTCCTGGAGATTCTCTCCGAAGTCTGGCCGACGATGCTTGCTGCTGAAGGCGCGCTCGATCCGGCCGAGCGGCGCAACCGGCTGCTCGCCGCCGAAGCCGCGCGCCTTCTCGCCCAGCCGCCCCAAGGGGCGATCAGGGAACCGATCATCGCCGCGGGCTCGACCGGCAGCATTCCCGCCACCGCCAAGCTTCTGGCCGTCATCGCTAGCTTGCCCCATGGACGGGTCATCCTGCCGGGCCTCGATCGCGAATCGGGCGAAGAGGACTGGCAGGCGATCGAGAGCGACCCCCTGCATCCCCAGCATGGCTTGGCCGTGCTGCTGAAGCGCTTCGGCCTGGCGCCGGCGGAGGTAGCGCTCTGGCCCGATGAGAGGCTGCGCCAGCCGCTCAGCGTGCCGGCCAGCCGCGCAAGGCTGATCAATGAGGCGCTGCGCCCGGCCGAGACGACGGCGCTCTGGCATGACTATGCAAAGGTAGCGGATCGCGAGCGCATCGCGCTTGCCCTCAAGAATGTCGAGCGGGTCGATTGCCCGACCTTGCAGGACGAGGCCCAGGTCATCGCACTGCGCATGCGCCAGGCGCTCGAGGAGCCAGGCAAGCGCGCGGCCCTCATCACGCCGGATCGCGATCTCGCGCGGCGGGTTGCGGGCGAACTCGGCCGCTGGGATATCGAGATCGACGATTCCGCCGGCCGGCCCCTGTCTCTCACGCCGCCCGCCGTGTTCCTGCGCCTGGTCGCCGACACTATTGCCGAGCGTGCCGCACCGGCCACGCTGCTTTCGCTGTTGAAGCATCCGATTGCGGCATGCGGGGTGAAGCCCGTGGCCTGCCGGCAATTTGCCCGCGAGCTGGATATGGCGCTGCGGGGTCCCCGTCCCCGGCCAGGCCTGAAGAACCTTGCCCGCAATGCGCGGTTGAAAGACGTCGATCTCAAGCGTTTCGTCGCAAGACTGGCGGCTGAAGCGGATTCCTTCGCCGATCTGATCCGCCGCCGCAGCATACGCCCCGCCGATCTGCTCGCGGCCCACATCGAACTGGCGGAATCGCTCGCCGCTTCGGACAGCGAGGCGGGGCCCAAACGGCTCTGGGCAGGCGAGGCCGGCGAAGCTGCGGCGAATTTCGTCACCGAGCTGGCGGAGGGGCTGGCGGATTTTCCGCCTATTGCCGGTTCACGCTGGCCCGCTCTGTTCGAAAGCCTGATGGCCGGGCGGGTCGTGCGTCCGCGCTTTGGCCGCCATCCGCGCCTCTCGATCTGGGGACCGCTGGAAGCACGTCTGCAGCAGGCCGATCTCGTGATCCTCGGCGGCCTCAACGAAAAGACCTGGCCGCCGGAAGCGGCCGTCGATCCCTGGTTCAGCCGGCCAATGCGCCAGGCGCTGGGGCTGACCTCGCCAGAACGGCGTATCGGCATGGCCGCGCATGATTTCGCCCAGGCCGTGGCGAGCGCGCCGGAACTGATGCTGACCCGGGCCTTGCGAGTCGAAGGCTCCCCCACCGTGCCATCGCGCTGGCTGCTGCGTTTTGACAGCCTGCTGCGGCTGCTGAAGATCCCACCTGAAACGCTCCATGCCGGTATCTGGCTTGGCTGGCAGCGCCGGCTCGACGATGTTGCCACGGTCGTGCCGATAAAGGCGCCGGCGCCGCGTCCGCCGGTGGAGCTTCGCCCGATCAGCCTGTCGGTGACGGAGATCGAAACCTGGCTTCGCGACCCCTATGCCATCTATGCCCGGCGCATTCTCAAGCTCGAGCCACTCGATCCTCTCGACGCCGATCCGACGGTGGCCGAGCGCGGCAGTTTCATCCATGAGGCGCTGGAGCAGTTCGTCAAGGCAACGGGCGATGGCCTGCCCGCCGATGCGCATGAGCGGCTGATGGAATTCGGCCGCAAGGCCTTCGGACAGGCTCTCGAGCGGCCGACGGTGTTCGCTTTCTGGTGGCCGCGTTTCCGGCGCATCGCTCGCTGGTTCGTGGAGCACGAGGCGCGCTACCGCCTTGGACTCATCGAGAGCGTCGCCGAGACCAGGGCGGTGATGGAGATTTCTCTGCCCGGCTGCACGACATTCACTCTTCGCGGCAAGGCCGATCGCATCGACCGCCTGAAAGCGGGCGGCCTGGCCATCATCGACTACAAGACCGGCGGCGCACCCAGCGACCGGCAGATCCAAACAGGCTACGCGCCGCAATTGCCGCTGGAGGCCCTGATGGCCGCGGCCGGCAAATTTGCCGGCGTTCCGGCAGAGCGGGTTGAGGCGCTTGCCTATTGGCAACTCAAGGGTGGCCGCATCATCGCCGAGCAGACGCCGGTCAAGGGCGATCCTATGGGGCTGGCCGCCTTCTACCGCAACCGGCTCGAAACATTGATCGCCACATTCAACGACCCGGACATGCCCTATCACCCGTTGCCCGATCCCAAATTCGTCCCGCTGTTCCGCCTTTATGACCATCTCTCGCGCCGCGCCGAATGGGGCGTGGCGGCGAGCGACGACATGGATGACGTCTTGTGAGCGTCCTGACCCCCGAGATGATGCGCCGGCGCGCGATCGAGCAGCAGCGCGGTGCCGCCGATCCACAGAAAAGCGTGTGGGTTGTTGCTTCCGCCGGCACCGGCAAGACCACGGTGCTGACCGATCGCTGCCTTCGCCTGCTGCTGGCAGGCAGCCGGCCTGAACGTCTGCTGTGCCTCACCTTCACCAAGGCGGCCGCCGCCGAGATGGCAAATCGCATCGCCGAGCGCCTGGCGCACTGGGCGGTGATGGATGAAAAGGATCTGGCGACCGCCCTGAGCGAGCTGCTGGGGCCGCCACCCAGCGACGAGCAGCGCGAACTGGCGCGCCGGCTGTTCGCGCGGGTGCTGGATACGCCCGGCGGCATGCGCATACTCACCATCCATGCCTTCTGCCAGTCGCTGCTGCGCCGTTTCCCCCTCGAGGCCGGCGTGGCGCCCCATTTCGAATTGCTCGACGACCGGCGCAGCGAGGAATTGCTGCTGGAAGCGCGCGACGAACTGCTGGAGGCGGCGGCGAGCGGTGAGAACGAATCGTTTGCCCGCGCTCTGGATCATGTCAGCGAGCGCGTTAACGAGCAGGATTTCGCCGAACTGCTGCGCAGCCTCGTCAGCGCGCGCAGCCGCATCGAGGCAATGCTGCTGAGCCATGGCGGGTTCGATGCGGCGCTCGATACCCTTCGCACTCGGCTCGGCCTGGTGCCGGGCGAAACCCATGAGAGCATTCGCGCCGCCGGTATGGCCGACAGCGCCTTCGACCCCGCCAATCTTCGCCTGGCGGCGAATGCGCTGCTGGCGGGCGGCAAGCAGGATCAGTCGCGCGGTCAGCTCATCGCCGATTTTCTGGCCGCCGGCGACAGCGATCGCAGTGCCAGGCTCGGCCTCTATGCCAAGGCGTTCCTGACCGACAAGGGAGCGATCTTCGCCAATCTTGCGACGGCGAAGGCGGTGAAGATCCTCCCTGATGCCGTGACAATCCTTGAGCGTGAGGCGGCGCGGGTGCTGGCACTGCTGGATCGGCTGCGCGCCGTCGATCTGCTGGAATCGACACGCGCGCTGCTGACGCTGGCCAACGATATCCTGCGGCGTTATCGCGAGATCAAGGACGCCAATGTCGCGCTGGATTACGAGGACTTGATCCTGAAATCCCGCGATCTGTTGAGCCGGCCGGGTGTGGCGCCGTGGGTGTTGTTCAAGCTGGATGGCGGCATCGATCACATCCTGGTGGATGAAGCCCAGGATACGAACCCTACCCAGTGGGAGGTGATCAAGGCGCTGGCGGAGGAATTCTTTGCCGGTGAAGGGGCACCTCGTTCGCCCGGCACCATCGAGCCCCCGCTCGCCCAGCGCACCATCTTCGCCGTGGGCGATGTGAAGCAATCCATCTTCAGTTTCCAGGGCGCCGATCCCGGAGCGCTCGGCAAGGTGCGCGCCCATTTCGATGCGCGGCTGGCAGCGTTGCGGACGGAACTGGAGGATATACCGCTCACCATATCGTTCCGCTCGGTGCAGGCGGTTCTGGACGCGGTGGATGCCGTCTTCGCCCAGGATGCGGCGAAGAAAGGCGTGGCGCTCGACGGCCGGCCCGTCGTTCACGAGGCCGCGCGGGTGGGGCAGGCGGGCCATATCGAGCTCTGGCCCATGGCCGAACCCCTGCCGCGCGAGGAAGAAGCCGAATGGCGGCCGCCGCGCGAGCGCCGTTCCGGCGATTCTCCGCGCGAACGCCTCGCCCGGCTGATCGCCCGGCGCATCAAGGCGATGATCGACGGCAAGGAGATTCTCGAATCCCGCGGCCGTCCGGTTCGTGCCGGCGATTTCCTGATTCTCGTGCGCCATCGCGATGCGCTGGTCGAATCCCTGGTGCGCGAGCTGAAGACGCTCGCCGTGCCGGTGGCGGGCCATGACCGCATGCGCCTGGGCGAGCAGATCGCCGTCATGGATCTGATTGCCTTCGGGCGATTCCTGCTGCTGCCCGAGGACGATCTCAATCTTGCGGTGCTGCTGAAGAGTCCACTGCTGGGGCTGGATGAGGAGGCACTGTTCAGCCTCGCCGCCCGGCGCGATGGCCGAAGGCTGTGGGCCGAACTGCAGGGCCGCGGCGAGTTTGCCGAAACCCACCGCTTGCTCAGCGAGGCCTTGGCCAGAGCGGATTTCATGCCGCCCTACGAGCTCTATGCCGATCTTCTGGGCCGCTTGCAGGGCCGGCGCAAATTGCTCGGCCGGCTTGGGCCAGACGCCGCCGATCCCATCGATGAGTTCATGAACCTGGCGCTCGCCTATGAAGGCGAGCATGTGCCCTCGCTTCAGGGTTTCCTGCATTGGCTCGAGCGCGACGACATCGAGATCAAGCGCGAGGGGGAGCCCGGCGGCCCCGGCCTGGTGCGCATCATGACGGTGCATGGCGCCAAGGGCCTGCAGGCGCCCATCGTCTTTTTGCCCGACACGGTTTATGTGCCCAATAATCCGATCCGGCTGCTCTGGCTGGGCGAGGATGAGCATGGCCGCGAACTTCTCGGCTGGCTGCCGCGGGTCGGCGATGACGATTCAATAGCGAGTGGCGCCCGCGCCGTCGCCAAGGCGGGCGGTGAGGATGAAAGCCGCCGCCTGCTCTATGTCGCGCTGACCCGGGCCGAAGACCGCCTGTATATCTGCGGCTGGCGCGGCGACAATCGCCCGCCCGCCGGTTGCTGGTACGAGACCATCCGCGCCGGGCTCGCCAGGATTGCCAAGGCGGTGCCGTTCGATTCCCATGCCGAGCTGGGCGAGGGTGGCTGGACTGGCGAGAGCCTGCTGCATTTCCACGCCCAGAGCGGCCCGCCGAGAATCGATGAGGAGCGCCGGCGAGGAACATCGCCGAAGTTCACCCTCGTGCCTGCCTGGCTCGGCCGTTCCCCGGCGCCGGAACCGAAGCCGGCCCGGCCCCTCAGCCCCTCGCGGCTGGGGGAGGAGCCGCCGGTTCTCTCGCCACTCGGGCCCACCGGCGACCAGCATTATCGCCGGGGCCGGCTGATCCACCGATTGCTCCAGACCCTGCCCGACCTGCCGGAAGGCGAGCGGCCGGATGCCGCCAAGCGCTATCTTTCCAGCCGGGCAAGCGAACTTACGGGGGCGGAACGGGCGGAAATCGCCGCCGAAACCCTGCGGGTGATGGCCGATCCCCAGTTCTCAGCCCTTTTTGGGCCCGGCAGCCGGGCGGAAGCCCCGATTGTCGGCGAATTGGGCGATGGAAGGGTCATTTCAGGCCAGATCGATAGGCTTCTGGTGACCCCGTCCGAGGTGCTGATCGTCGACTACAAGACCAACCGGCCGGCCCCCCTCAGCGCGCGCGAAACGGCCCAGCCATACCTTCGACAGATGGCAGCCTATCGCGCGGCGCTGGGCAAAATATACCCAGGAAAAACAATACGTTGTGCTCTGCTCTGGACGGAAA
>DASXQK010000220.1:0-48489 GCA_036493015.1 Dongiaceae bacterium
GGCAATCATTCCCTGGAACGCACCCCCGGTCCTGATTGCCTATAAATGCGCGCCGGCGCTGCTGGCCGGATGCACGATCATTCTCAAGGCATCGCCCGAAGCGCCGGGCGCCGCCTATATGATCGCCGAGGTATGCGAAAAGGTCGGGCTGCCGGCAGGGGTGCTGAACATTGTGACAGCGGACCGTGCGGTCTCCGAACTGCTCGTTCGTCACCCGGGCATAGACAAGGTGACGTTCACCGGCTCAACGGCAGCAGGCCGTCGCATCGCCTCGATCTGCGGCGAGCGCATCGCGCGTTGCACGCTCGAACTCGGCGGCAAGTCGGCGGCCGTGATCCTGGATGATTACGATGTCGAGAAGGCGGCGAAGACCATCGCCGGCAGAGCAACCTACCTGACCGGGCAGGTTTGCTCATCGCTGACCCGTATCGTCGTCTCACAGAAGCGGCACGACGCCATGGTCGAGGCTCTCAGCGAGTCGTTCGGCAAGGTAAAGGTTGGCAACCCGTTTGACGCGGCGACCGAGATGGGGCCGCTGGCCATGAGCCGCCAGCGTGACCGCGTCGAGGGCTATATCGCGAAGGGCAAGGCGGAGGGCGCTACCCTGGCAGCGGGCGGGCGCCGGCCGGCACATCTGAACCGCGGCTACTTCATCGAGCCGACGGTGTTTGGCAATGTCGACAATCACTCGACCATCGCGCGCGAGGAGATCTTTGGACCGGTGATCTCGGTTATATCGGCGACGGACGAAGCGAATGCAGTGCAGATCGCCAATGACACGATCTACGGGCTGAACGCCTCTGTATTCACCAACGACAGCGATCGCGCCTACGCCACGGCGCGGCAACTGCGCTCGGGTACGGTCGGGCATAATTCCTTCCGCACCGACTTCAGCATCGCCTTCGGCGGATTCAAGCAATCCGGCATCGGCCGCGAAGGCGGCACTGAAGGCCTGTTGAACTTCCTTGAAACCAAGACCGTGATTCTGGACGAGCTGCCGTCGACGGTAGGGCGCTTCGTCTAAGAACTGAAACGCGAAATGCGGCGCGCCTTGTAGGCGGCTGACCGGCCGTGTGCGCGTCGCATGGCGCATGGCGTGGCAGCGTGCTCGGAACCAGCGATCTTCAGCGTCCGCCCGTCCGGTGCCGGTTCACCCGGCGCTCGAGCCGGCGGCTGTAGCTGGACATGCCGAAGCAGCAGATGAAGAAAATGACCGCGGTGAAAACGTAGCCTTCCTTGGCGAGGCCGAGCCAGTTGGGATCCTTGAGCGCCAGGTTCACCGCGCCGAGCAGATCGACGAGGCCGATGATGGTGACCAGCGAGGTATCCTTGAACAGGTCGACGATGTTGTTGACGATACCTGGCACGACGATGCGCAGCGCCTGCGGCAGCGTTACAAAAACCTGCACCTGCCACCATTTCAGCCCGAGGGAATAGGCTGCCTCCTCCTGCTCCTCCGAAACGCCTTGCAGACCGCCGCGCACGGTCTCGGCCATGTAGGCGGCGTTGAACAGGGTGAATGCCACAATGGCCCGGATGAGGCGATCGACGCTGACACCGTAGGGCAGGAACAGCGGCACCATGACGGCCGACATGAATAAAACGGTCAAAAGAGGCACGCCGCGCCACAGCTCGATGAATCCGATCGAGAAGATCCGTATCACCGGCAGCTGGGAACGCCGGCCAAGAGCCAGCAAAATACCGAGCGGAATGGCGCCCGCCACCGTCACGAACGCGATAATGACGCAGAGCATCAATCCGCCCCAGTCGTCGCTGTCCACAAAGGGCAATCCGGCGACGCCGCCGGCCAGCAGGACGCCAGCCAGCAGCGGGAACAAGGTCAGCAGCAGGAAGACGAAGAGCCCGCGATGGCGCGTACGTTCGCGCATGACCGGCGCGATGAATGCGATCATCAGCCCGGCGACGACGGCCAGCCGCCACAGCTGATCGTCGGGATAGTGCCCCCAGAAGAAAGTATGGAGCCGTTGCTTTATGAAGACCCAGCAGGCGCCGTCGCCGGTGCAGTCGGCCCTGCTGCTGCCGGCAATCGTAGCGTCCCCGATCATCCAGTTGAAGAAGGGCGGAATAACCCACCAGAGCAGGGCCAGCACCAGCAGCGTCAAAACAGTGTTCGTGACCGAGCTGAAGAGGTTGCGCCGCAGCCAGTCGATCGCGCGGGCAGGGCCGGTGCGGGGTCCCTCGACGAAACCGTCGAGATCGCCACCCGGCGAAGCGGCCGCTTCCGCTGGGACTTCTTTTGCCCTCACGACAGGAGCAGCTGTGCCAGCTGCCAGCGCCGGGGGCCACCACTTGCGGATATCGCGGCAGGCCGTCCTAGCACGCTCAGTGCCTCACCAGGGCGACGCGCGAGTTATACCAATTCATGAAAGCCGAAAAGAGCAGATTGATGGTAAGGAAAACGGCCATCACGATGATGATCGTCTCGACCTCCTTGCCAGTGTGGTTCATCACCGTGCCGGCGAAGATCTGGAAGATGTCGGGATAGGCGACCACGGCGCCGAGCGTGCTGCTCTTGATCAGGTTCAGATACTGGCTGGTCAACTGCGGAACCATGATGCGCAGCGCCTGCGGCAGGACGATCAGGAAGAGTACATGAGGCCGGCGCAGCCCGAGGGAGCGGGCGGCCTCGTGCTGGCCTTTGGCTACCGCCTCGATCGAGCTGCGCACAATCTCGGCAATGAATGCCGTGGCATAGATCGTAAGTCCGGCCCACAAGGCCACCAGTTCGGGCGGAACCGGTACGCCGCCCAGGATATTGAACCCCTTGAGCGCCGGGAACTCGACATGATTGATGCTGGCAATCAGTAGAATCAAGGCGGCGACCGGCAAAGCGAGCGCAAAGGCGCCAATGCGACGTCTCTTGAGACGCAATCGCCAGGCGAAGGGCGTTGCCACCAAAGCGAGAAAAGCAAGCCAGGGCAAGAGCGTGCCGCCTGCATTCATGATCAGGTTCGGCACGAAGAAACCGCGGACGTTCAGCAGGAAACCGCCGGGAATCTGCAAGCTCTGCCGTGGCGAAGGAAGCGCCTGCAGGACCGCGAAATACCAGAAGACGATCTGCAGAAGTTGCGGCGTGTTGCGCACAAATTCGATGAAGCAGAGCGCGATGTTGCGAACCAGCCAGTTGACCGAGAGCCGCATGATGCCGACGAGAAGGCCGAAAAGCGTTGCCGAGACGATGCCCATGGCCGACACCAGAAGGGTGTTCAGCAGGCCGACGAGCAGCACCTTCGCGTAGGTGTCGGCGAGCGACCAGTCAATTATATGAAACGGGATGTCGAAGTTGGCTGGATGGAGGAGGAAGCCGAAGCCAAACGTCATGCTCCGGCGCGCGAGATTCGCGCCGAGAGTATTGATCAGGAGCCCGCCGACCACGAGGGCGACCAGCAGGAACACCCACTGGCCGACCTTAGCCGCGGGCGACGGGCGCCTGACCATTACGATGCTCGAACGCTACGCTGGCTTAGCGCCAGGACAGCGGATACTGCAATCCACCGTTGTTATAAAGGTTGTTCCAGCCGCGCGGCAGTTCCAGCGGGCCGAAATACTTGTCGTAGTTCTCGCCGTAATTGCCCACGGCCTTGACGATGTTGTAGGCCCAGGCGTTGTCGACGCCGAGGTATTTCCCGAAGTCACCCTCCAGGCCCAGGAAGCCGCGCACTTCAGGATTGGTTGCGCTCGCCTTGATCTGGTCGACATTCGCCTGGGTGATGCCCAGGACTTCCGCCTCCAGCATGGCGTAGTGCACCCACTTCACGAGAATTGACCAGCGCTCGTCGCCCTGGCGACACAACGAGCCCAGAAATTCCCGCGAGATCAGCTCGGGCAGAATGACCCAATCCTTCGGGGCCTTCATCGCCGAGCGAGCGGCCGCGACACTTCCGCCGTCATCGGTATAACCATCGCAGCGCCCGGCCTCGGCGGCGGCAAAGGCCTCTTCGGGCTTTTCGAACAGCAGGGTATTGATCTTGATGTTATTGGCACGGCCGTAATCGGCGATGTTGAGTTCCAGTGTCGTGCCGGTCAGCACGCAGACCGTGGCGCCGTTCAGGTCCTTTACGTGGGCGACGCCCAGGGACTTCCTCACCATGAATGCCTGTCCGGTGAAGAAGTTGACGGCGCCGGTTGCAAGACCGAGGTCGGAGTTGCGCGAGAGCGTGTGCGTCGAATCGCGGATCAGCACGTCGATCTCGCCCGATTGCAGCACGGAGAAGCGAACCTTCGCGGTCGTGCCGACATACTTGACCTTATTAGGGTCGCCCAGCACTGCCGCGGCGATCGCCTGACAATAGGCGATATCGAGCCCTTGCCACTTGCCGGCAGCGTCCTGGAACGCGAAGCCGGGAATGCCGGTATCGACACCGCAGATCAGTTGGTCTCGTTTCTTGATGGCATCGAGGGTTGGGCTGTTGAAGTCAGCCCAAGCCCCGCTGGCAAAGCCGAGCGTGAACACCGCGAGGGCGGCACACGCAATGAATCTGGCGACGTATCGGTTCATGAGGTATCCCCCTGTGTGTGTTGACTTCTATTGCGAGCCCCCAGTTCTTCCTGCTGGGATTGTCTCCAGTCGCCCGCGCGGCGTGATCAGTCGCCGGGCGAAGGTGGGTGCCCACCGCGCAAGAGCATAGTGGTCAACCCCCCGATCTGTCATCAGGCGTTGAGATGCAAGGGCATCTGGCATTGCGGGCGCGCGTTGACTGGCGGGCAGGCGGTGGCGCCGTCAGTCTGTAGCCCACTGCGAGCAGCGGATACCCTTAGCGATCTTGCGAGACGTCGGGGGTCATCACACGATTGCGCCGGATTCGCAATGTGTGGCGGTGCCACGCGGGGGCAGCTTCGAGCGAATACATGTCTGGAAAGATTGAGGTTTCCGATTTCAGCTGCGTCTACACTGGCTGACGCCGGCGGCCGTACCTTCAGGCTCGGGGGCCAAGATCATGCGTCCGGCGATTTTCGCAAACAGGCTTCGATACTGAATGGCCCTACCGAAGGGGGATGTTCAGCTCGAAGCCCACGGCCGGCGGCGCGTAATCATCCGGCTGAGGTGGGTAATAGCCCTGCGCAGGGGGATAATAGTCCTGCGGAGGGGGATAGTAGCCCTGTGGGGGCGGGTAATAGGATTGCGGAGGGTAGTAATAGGCTGGCGGCGGCGGGGCGTAGTAAGCCGGGCCGCCGAAGTAGAGGCTGAAGCTTCCCCCACCATAGCCCCCGCCGCCATAACCATTGTTCCAGCCCTGATTGCCGCCCCAGCCACCGCCGTGCCAATTGTTGCCGCCGCCCCAGCCGCCGCCGTTATGCCAGTTTTGGCCGCCGCCTTGGTTGCCACCGCCATGGCGAGACCAGTCGTCCGGGTTTTCGGCGCGAGCGGCACTCAAAGGCACGAGAACTACCAATCCGGCCAATGCACTAACGATGGCAAGGTGCCGCAATCTAAAAAACCCAGGCATGGAACGCTCCCGATTTAGTCCGTTGCCGCGATATGTCTCGCATCAATCACGCAGGACGGGTGCAGTTCCTGCGCAAAACAGGGCTGGGCCGTCTACGGTTTTGCAAACAAGGCCGGAAAGCCGCAGGCGCAAGCTGGGGTGGGACCGAAAGTAGAAAGCTGTCCGGTCTTAAGCCGCCATGCCGAAACGGCCGCGGATGTCGGTTGCGGTGATGAAGACGACGCCGCCGTCCGGCGCTCTCGCGATGACGGCATTCAGTTCCTGCAACAGCGCCGGGACGCTGGCACGGAAGGCGCGCAGAACATCATCGCGGGTCTCACTGGCGGGCTCGCAGACCTTCGCGATCGCCGACAGCCGGATATCCAGCATCACGCAGCCGGTTTCGCGAAAGATCGTAAGGCGAATACGCGGCTCCAGATTGGCCGATCGCGCGATATAGCGAAGGTCGACCTGTGGGGGCAGCCGAAGGGTTCCAATGTATTGCATGGCCCAAGCGTATCCCGCCGCCCAGCCGTGGCAATAGCGTCGTGCTGTTACAAGCTGTGGCATTTTGGTGAACGAGGCGGAACCCGTGTCTGGTCTGCTTGTTACGCACAGAACGGTTTTCCGCGACACATTGCCGGGACGTGGGCGGATCCGAACATGGCAGCGAAGTATTTTGACCGGCCGCCCGCTCTGCCTTAGGCAATGCTTTAAGTGGTGGATGAATCCTCTTTATACGCCTTGCTTAACTGGCTTGCGCTAATCTCACGGAATCATGACATCCAGCATTGAGCGAACATGGGGATAGTCGAGCTTCTTGAACGGAGCCTGGCTATGGATGCGGGACTGGCAGCCCGGGCGGGGGGCCTGTTTCTCGCTCCGTTCGTGCATGAAAATATCGCCATCGTCAGCGCTGCGATCCTGATCGCCAGCCACCAACTGCCGCGCTGGATTGCCTTCACGAGCCTGTTCGGCGGCATGACGACCAGCGATCTGGCGCTCTATGGCATCGGCGCGCTGGCGCGCCGCAATCCTCGTCTGCGGCGGTTCTTCCTCGGTCGCGGCGATCCGCGCCTCTCCTCGCTCATGCGCGATAATATGGAACTGACGGTGATCGGCGCGCGGCTTGTCCCGGGCATGATTTTTCCCAGCTATGTCGCCTGCGGCTGGGTGGGACTGCCGTTCCGGCGTTTTTTCATTCTTTGCCTCGCCTCTGCTGCCATCTATCTGCCGCTGGCGCTCTCCCTGGCGCTCGCTTATGGCGAAGCGACCACGCGCTACTTCGGCTATTGGGGCTGGGCCGGCCTGATCGTTCCGGTGATCGCCGCTGGAATCATCGGCAGCCGGGTATTCGCCCGCAGGGCCACCGCAGCCGGGGCAGATGAAACGCGGACGGCCGAGCCGGCGAGGGCAGCGTCCGGCCGCCCTGAAAGCGATGCTATCTTTCCCAACAGCCGCCGCGCCTATTCGCCATTCGAATTCTGGCCCGGTTTCGTCTTCTATACGCCGGTCTATCTCTATCTGCTGTGGCAGGGACTTCGTCATCGAAGCCTGACGCTTCCCGCACTCGCCAATCCGGCGATGGAAAACGGCGGCCTGTGGGGCGAATCTAAGCGCGATCTGTTCGAAAGCCTTGGCGGCAGCGGACGGCAATGGCTGGCGCCTTATGTCAGCCTGCGGCGTGGCGGCCCAAGCGATGCGGGCCGCGACGTCGACGATGCCCTGGCGCAAAGCGCCGACGCCGGTATTGCGCTTCCGTTCATTGCCAAGCCGGATATCGGCTGCCAGGGAAATGGCGTACGGATCATCGAAGATCGCGATCAGCTTTATCGCTATCTCGCTGCCTTCCCGCCGGGGCAAAGGCTGATTGTCCAGCAACTCGTCGACAAGCCGGGTGAGGCCGGCGTCTTCTATTTTCGCTATCCGGGCGAGGCGCGCGGGCGAATCTCCTCCCTTACCCTTAAATTCGCTCCGTCGGTGAGGGGCGACGGCCTATCGACCATCGAAAAGCTGATCCGCGCCGACAGGCGCGCCGGCCGGATTGCTCCGCTCTATCTCAAGCGCCTGGGGCAGGATGCGCGGCGGATTCCTGCCGAGGGCGAAGAGGTGCGGCTGGTCTTCGTCGGCAATCACTGCAAGGGATCCATCTTCCGAGACGGCGGCAGGCTGGTGACGCCGGCCCTTACACGACGGATCGACGATATCGCGCGCTGCATTCCCGATTTCTACTTCGGCCGCTTCGATCTGCGCTTTTCCTCGCTCGCCGGCCTGCAGGCGGGGGAGGATCTGACCCTCATCGAATTCAACGGCAGCGGCAGCGAGGCGACCCATGTCTGGGACGCCGATATGAGCCTTGTCAGCGCCTATCGCGACCTGTTCCGCCAGATGCGGATCATGTTCGCCATCGGTGCTGAAAATCGGCGCAAAGGTCATCGGGCGGAGCGTTGGGACAGGATGCTGCGGGCACTCTGGCAGCAATCGCGCCTGATGAAACGCTATCCGGCCAATCAGTAACAGCAGCCGAACTCGGCTATCCAAACTTGGCTATAATGCGGTCGGGCCGCACTTCGCGGCGGGGGAGGTTCGCTCAATGATGGCGGCTGTATTCGCGACCATGCTGCTGAGTGTGGCGATCGGCTGGTTCGGCCATCGCACCCTGGCGCTGGCCTGTTTCGGCATTTGTCTGGCGCTCTCGCTCGGCCTTTTTCTCTACGAGGTCTATAGCCCGGATTACGGATTCCGCATGCCCTGGCTGCAGGTCGAGCGTCATGACGCGCCCCCCGCCAGGCTAATGGCGGAGATTCCGTCATGATCTTTGAGGAAGTGCTCGAGCCGCCCTCGCGCGCCACGGCCTGGCTAAACTATGCGGCACTGCTGCTGACCATGATCGCGGCCGCCGGCATCCTGACCGCGGCACTCTATTTCCAATACACCGCCGCCGAGCTTCCTTGCCCCTTGTGCCTGTTGCAGCGCGTGGCGCTGTTTGGCGTGTGCTTTGGCGCCATGCTCAGTTTCCGGCACGGGTTTTCCTATGCCAATAGCGGCATCAGCCTGATCTTCTCCGTCTTCCTTCTGATCGTCTCGGCCCGGCAAAGCCTGCTGGATATCTATCCGCGGCCGGGTCACGCTTATGTCGGCAGCGCGGTCCTGGGCCTGCACATGCCGGTCTGGTCGGCACTGATCGCGCTGGCGCTGCTGATCGGCCAGGCAATTCAGTTGGCGCTGTTTGGCGGCAGCCGCCGCGTGCTGGATACGCATGTGCGTGTTTTTCCCGTGATCGCCGCCGTGGCGACGCTGGTCAGCCTTTATGTCATCGCGCTCTGTGCGGCCAACCTTGTTTCGGTCGTCCTGCAATGCGGGATCGACCAGTGCCATACCTTCGGGTATGAGCTTTTGTCGCCGCCGCCCAATTCGCCCTGATTGCAAATCGGCTGGCCGCGCGTCGCGGGCCGGCACAGGCGAGTCACTAAACCGCAAGATCGGCAGACCTGATTCCGTAGTCCTGATTCAGTCTATTTGTCCCGAGTGAGCCACATGGGCGTAACCGGCCCTCGGCATTGTCCCGCTTGAAGCCATTTTTCAAACGGAGACAAGGATGTCGAAGATCAGAGTTTATCTGTTTGCGCTGGCTATGGCGCTGAGCTTCGTTGCCACCTTCAGTGCCCAGGCGGGTGGTGGCCGGCCTCATCAGAATTTCGGAGCGCCTGCGCAGTGCGGCCCGCTGCAGTCCGGCACGCCGGCCTATATCGATTGCATGGCCTATGTAAAAGGCCAAGGCAGCATGAAGACCGTCAATAGCGATACCCAGCTGAAGTCGCAGCCGAATTCCTCCAGCTCGGCCGTTGGTGTCCTCAACAAGGGAACCCAGGTGGCGGTGATCGAGAAGACCGCGAACGGCTTCTGGTATCACGTCAAGTCCGGCGGCTTCAGCGGCTATCTGCCGTTCGAGGTTGTAAACTAAAGCAACAGCACTCGAGCTTTCCTATCGCGCCGGCCGGCAGCCCCGACAGCGGGCCGCCGGCCGGTTGCGTTTCAGGCCACTCACACGGAATCGCGAATCAGGGGCGTGGTGGAGCAGTGGATTCCGCCGCCGTTCAGCTGCATCTTGGCGTAGGGGATGGTCGTCCAGGCGACGCCGTGCTTTGCCAGTGCATCCAGCGTCCGGTTGGTCGCACCTTCCGGCATGATGATCTTGCCCGGCGCTACGGCCAGGGAATTGATGATCCATCTGTCGTCACTCGGTTCGATCTCCACAGTCTGTACGCCGAGAGCCTTCAGTCGCTGGAGGAAGGAATAGGGCAGGCCGGTGGGATCGACGATGGCGAGGTCCTTGCCGATCATCTGGAAGGAGCCATCGATATGGAGGTCATAGCCCGCCAGGTCGATGGCGATCAGCTCCACGCCCTGACGCTTCAGCACCTCGGCAACCTGCGCGGCACCTTCGTGGTTCACTCGTATGCCGCAACCGATGACGGCCGTCTTGCTGTTGATCCAGGCAAAGCTGCCACCCTCCATCAGCGCTTCACCCGATAGCGTGCGCAGGATGGGAACGCCGATGCGCGCCAGCGTACGGGTAATGGCAAGTTCTTCACCGCGGCGGATGCGTGCACCCATGCGGCAGACGATGGCCCCGCCTTTGACCATGATCAGGGGATCGCGGGTGTAGCAGGATTTGAGGCGCCCGCCGGCGACGCCCTCGACCTCATAGATCTCAACGCCCTCGGCGCGCAGGGCCTTCACCAACCCATCATGCTGGGCCTGCATCTCGGCAAGCGGCGGCACATGGTCGCTCTGGAAATACCAGCCGGCCTTTTCGTCGCCGAAGGAGCCGATGCTTTCGATCCGCTTGCGGGGATCGATCACCGACATTTCGGCGCCGGGACGATGCACCAGCACCGCGCGAATCCGGCCGACATCGTTGTCAATGCCCCAGGCCCGGCCCCAATGGGCCTCCAGCTCCGCCTTATCCTCAAAGGGCGGCGAGGCGGGGGCTGCGAACATCTTGATGGTCTGGCAGTAAATCCAGCCGGGAGTGGGATCGGTGGTCATGATCGTCCTCGAAAGTGGCGGCGACAGGGATTTAAGCTTGCCATGGAGAGAGCAAAATGTCGCGAAGGCTACAACACACCCTTTGCCTTGGCGCTCGCCAGTTCCATCATGAGCTTCTCATCGGCATGGCGCGCGAGGCTGAGGCTCGTGGCATAGGCCGGACGCCGGCTATCGGTAATCCAGGCCGCGGCGAGTTCGCCCGCAGCACAACCCGCCATGGTGCCGTATCCGGAGAGCGATCCTGCCATGAAGGCGCCCGGTGTTCGCATCGGTCCGATCAGCGGCAGGTTCTCTGCCGTCATCGTGTAATAGCCGCCATAGTGTCGCGCGCCGCGTGGCAGATGGCCGATATAGCGGGCGAGGCCGGGATGAAGCCGGCTCGCCGCGCGCAGCACGAGATCGGGAAACTGCGGATCAACGGGCTTGTTACCATGCGGGTCCGAATGCTGTTCGTTGAAGGCCCAGCCAAGCTTGATCCAGCTTCCGGCGTCGCCACCATCGGGCCGGCAATGGATGCCGCCCCTCATCGGCGCCAACAGGGCGGCCGTATCGGGGTCTTCCGCCAGGGCCAGTTGTTCTTCCGCCGTCCACGGCAATGTCTGTCCATCCAGATCGATGGCAAAAGGCATGTCGCGGGCGATTGCATGCTCGCGGTCCTCGAAGGCGATTTTCTGCTGGTAGACGCAGTGGACGGGCAGGCTATCGCCCAGCATGGCGGCAATCTCGCCGAAGAAGGGGCCTGCAGCATTGACCAGCCGGTCGGCCTCGAGCAGTTGCTTTCCCTCGGGTGTTTTGATGGCCAGGCGAAAGGGCGCCACTTTTTCGACGGCCACGATCTTGCCGCGCAGCAGCAGCCCGCCGGCGGCGCGAACGGTTTCCAGCATGAACTGCCCCAGTTGCTGGCTGCTGATGGAGCCGGCGCGGCGGACATGCAGGACGGTTGCGACGTCGCCGGCAAAATAGGGAAAGATCCGGCGGATCAGCCCGGAATGACAAAGCACGTCCACACCCGCCGGTGCCTCTTTCCAATCCGCCGAACGCGCCGGACGATAGGAGGGCGAGTCCGCCTGTTCGTGCAGGCGGATGGATGACGCCGCCTCGCTGCCATAACCGCGATGAAGGTCCTCGAACAGCCCGGTGGGCGAAGGGTTGCGGGTAACGAGGGCATAGCCGCGACGGGTCATGGCGATCCGTTCGCCGGTCTCCACGGCAATTGCCTCCATCAGGTCGATGCTGCGATCGGTGAAGTCAGTCATCACCGGATGCGGCCACCAGTTGCGGTAATTCTCGCCGGATTGGGCCGAGGTCAGGCTCATCGGATCGCGGGAATCGATCAGCGTGATGGCGCCGAGCCGATGGTTTTTAACCAGGTAATACGCAACGGACAGGCCGATGATGCCGGCCCCGACAATCGCAATATCGGTGGCGCTTTCAGGCGAACTCATCGAGCCGGCAAGCGCTCCACATGTACGGCCTTCGGCTTGCAATCGGCGCCATTGATCGGCGTCACGTCCATAGGGCAGGCGGAAAAGATGAGGACGACATCCATCAGGGCGCGCAGCAGCACATGATCGCCCGGCCGGCCGACCGGCGGTTCGATCGCCACATGCTGGCTGTCGCTGACCGGAATATTCATCCAGAGATTGACCGGGTTGGGTACCAGGGCCGAGTCATAGCCGGCGGCGAACAGCGCCGCGAGAAAGTTATCGCGGCAATTGGCGTGACCCGGCGGACAGCCGTAATGTTTGTAGAGCCATTTGTCGCAACATGCGAACAGCATGTCGTGACGGCCATGAAAGCTGTCTTCCTCGAGCAGCAGCATCTTGCTGCGCCGGTTGGAATAGAAGGCATCACCCTGGCGGGGAAACAGATTGCCGAGCATGCGCCTGGTATGCTCGACCGAGATATATTCGCTGGTATCGCCTAAGGCCAGCGCCCAGGTGTCGACAACCTGGCTGCCGAAGGTGTTGACCAGGCGCGCCGCTTCGCCCGCGCGCAACGGCATGGCAAAGCCGGCGCCGCCAGCGATTTCCTGAAAACCCATCGTCACCTCCCGGACAGAACGCAGCAGGATAGGCGATTGCCGGGCTTACTCGCCCATGACATGTTCGCAACGCACCTTCCCCATGAGAGCTGGATGGCTGACACCGTGCTGCTGAAGAATGTTCGCCCGCGGGTTGGCGAAGCCGTCGATGTTCTGATCGAAGAGGGCCGCTTCCAGCACTTCGGCAAGAACCTCGGCGCCGCCGATGCTGCGACAATCGATGGCCGGGGCCTGCTGATGCTGCCCGGGCTGATCGAAAGCCATGTTCATCTCGACAAGACCCTGCGGGGCCTGCCCTGGCGCCCGAATTCCGCGGGCCCGAGGCTGGTCGCCTTTGAAACGGCAACCACCAACAATGCCCGAGCGTTGGGCCTGCACCATTACGGGCTCTCGGCCGGCAACGATGCCGATTTCGTGCTGGTGGATTGCGAGACCCTTGCCGAAGCCGTCGTAGGCCGTCCGCGCCGCGCGCTGGTTGGCAAACGTGGCTGGATCGTCGCGCGCGATGGCATCTTCCTTGCGGCTTCCTGACGGGGTCTATTCAATTGGAATGCCGCATCGGGGGAGCCGCTGATTCATGCTGATCGTCGTCTATAACATCCAGTTCGGTCTCGGGCGCGACGGCCGCATCGATCTCGACCGCATCGCCAAGACCATTGCCAAGGCAGATGTTGCGGCACTCCAGGAAGTCGAGCGTAACTGGCGGCCCGATCAAACCTTTCCCGACCAGGCGGCGCGGCTGGGCGCCTTGTTACCACAGCATCACTGGGTGCATGGTGCCACGGTCGATCTCGATGGGAGTTCAGCCGGCGCGAACGGCAGGGTTGCCAACGTCCGCCGCCAGTTCGGCAACATGACCCTCTCACGCCTGCCGATCATCTCGACCCGCACTCTGCCGCTGCCCACCTTGCCGGTAAGCGGCGAGATCAACGACCAATCCTCGATGCTGGAAGCGGTGATCGGCAATGGCGACCGCGCGTTCCGCCTCTACAACATTCATTTGAATCATCTGTCGCGGCGCCAACGGCTGCAGCAGCTCGCAACCGCTATCCCCTTCATCGGCGAAAGCGGCCGGCGCGCCGGCATGATCAGCGCGCCGAACCTGAAGGGCGGATTGCCGGTAGGCGATTGGCTGGTGCTGCCCGGCGGCACGCTGCCGGCAATGCCGCCCTCGGTTCTGTTCGCGGGCGATTTCAACTCGAAGCCCGACAGCCCCGAATACGAGCAGATCGTGGGGACCCGCGATCCGGTTTATGGCCGGCTGACCGAGATCGACCGTTTCGCCGATGCGCTGAGCGTTGCCGGCCTGCCGGAAGATCAGGGCGTCACCTTCCCGGCCTCGCGCGGCAAGCCGGCCGCCCGTATCGATCACTGCTTTCTTTCCATCGACCTCATCCCACGGATCAAGCGGGCCTGGATCGATAATGACGCCGACGGCTCCGATCACCAGCCCTTATGGGTGGAGATCGATCTCTAGGTGATTAGCTGGGTGAAGTGCGGCAATAGGTCCTTACGCCGCGCGCACATGCTCCGGCCGGAAACCAAGCCCGATCAGCCGCGCCGGAATTCGCCGCAGGACGGGCAGTTTGTTGAAAAGGCGGAACAGCAACGGCGCCCGGCCACCGCCGCCGCCCGCCAGCACTCGGTCGATCAGGCGATTTTGAATTTGAATCTGCATGCCCTGGGTCATCTTCGTCGGCCACATGCGCCGGTGCTGGACGCGAGCAAGATCGTCGTCGCTGGCAGACCCGTGCTGCAGGATCGGGCCCAGGATGTTGGCTGTGGCAACCGCATCCTGAATGGCAAGGTTGATGCCCACGCCACCGATGGGCGACATGGCATGGGCCGCATCGCCGATGCAGAGCAGCCCCGGGCGGTGCCAGCGCTCCAGCCGGTCGACCGCCACGGTCAGCAACTTGACCTGATCCCAATCGAGCAGTTCCGCCGGCCGGCCGCCAAGCCAGGGAACCAGCTGCGTCAGATCGGCTCGAAACGCTTCCAGCCCCGCCTGGCGCACGGCGTCGAACCCACCTTTCTTGATCAGATAGGCGCATTGCCAATAACTGCCGCGGTTGAGCATCACCATCATCCGCCCGGCGGCGATCTTGCCCATGATCTGCGGCGGATCGTCGGGCTTGCGCGATAGCCGCATCCACAGCACATCCATGGGCGCGCCGGTCACGTTGACCTCGAAGCCGGCGCTTTTGCGCAACGTGGAATGCCGGCCGTCGGCGGCGATCACGAGATCGGCGCGGATATCCAGCGGACCCGAAGGATCGGTGGCGCTGACGCCGGCGACGCGCTGGCCCTCGAAGATCAGCCCGGTTGCCTGGGTCCGCAGTAGCAGCCGGAATGTCGGATAGTGCTTCGCCTGGGCGGCGAGGAAATCGAGGAAATCCCATTGCGGCATCAGGGCGACGAATTTGCAGCGCGTCGGCAGGTGGCTCAAGTCAGCGATGTGGATCCGGTCGTTGCCGACCTGTATCACCATGTTGTCCACCGGGTCGTGGGGCAGCTTCAGCAGCTCGTCGAGCAGCCCCAACTCATGCATGACCTGAAGGGTCGAGGGATGGATGGTGTCGCCGCGGAAGTCGCGCAGGAAGTCCGGGTGCTTCTCCAGGACGACGACGTCCACGCCGGCGCGCGCCAACAGAAAGCCCAGCATCATTCCGGCCGGACCGCCGCCGGCGATGCAGCAACGCACCGATAGTTCTTTGTTCGCCATGGTCCCCGTCCCTCAGCCGGTTGCCTGTACTTCATAACACGGCGGCCTGGGCCTGACCGCGTGGCGTCCTAAGTCTTTGAATTTAAACAGTAATGGGAGAGGATGGCGGGTGCGTCCATCGGTATCACCGTGGGCATTGGCCCCAGTCCAATTTCATGTCATACAATTGTGTCTAATAGTGGTCCGTAGCGGAGGATATCGATGACGGTTCGCCTGTTCGGTGCCTTGAGCCTGGCCTTGGCGCTGTTTGCCGGTCTGTCGCCGGCTAGCGCCGCTGATTTCTTCAACACGACGGATCAGAGCCACGTCTATTGCCCGCGCGGCGCCACTCTTTATTCGTGGGTGCTGGGATATTGGTGCGAGGACAGCACGATATCGGGCGTCCATCCTATCGATTGCAAATCCGGTCCCGGTATGGCCCCCGGCACCTGGAACAACGGATCGGCGACGCCCGATCAGCTCTGCCGCGCGTCTGCCAGCGTGCCCTCGGTGCAGACGACCAACTGACGAATTGAATTTTTCGGGGTCGACAGGCCCCGACAGTGACGAAACGCCCAGCAAGAACAGCTGGGCGTTTTGCCATGCGCCGCGCTTTGCCATGCACGGCCCATTTCTGGCAATGTGCGCCGGAGATTTCCGAAAACCAAATCTCCAAGAGTCATCATGAAACTCGAATCCAACCAGGCGGTCGAGCGGCCGACTTTCGTCACGTATCTGGAATGTTCGCTGACCGGCGAGCGCTACGAGGCCGATCGCCTTCAGGGTCTCTCGAAGGCGGGACGGCCGCTTCTCGTGCGTTACGATCTGCCGGCTGTCGCCAAGGCGCTAAGCCGGGAGATGCTGAAGGACCGCGAGCCGGATTTCTGGCGCTACCGCGAATTGCTGCCGGTACGTCGCAAGCAGGACATCGTCTCGCTGGGCGAGACCATGACCCCGCTGATCGCGCTGCCGCAATCGGCGAAGCTGCTGGGCGGCGGCGAAATCCTGGTCAAAGACGAGGGCCGGCTTCCCACCGGCTCGTTCAAGGCGCGGGGTCTTGCGGTTGCCATCTGCATGGCAAAGGAGCTAGGGGTCAGCCGGGTCGCCATGCCGACCAACGGCAATGCGGGCGCTGCCATGGCCGCCTATGCCAGCCGCGCAGGCATGGAGAGTTTCGTCTTCTGCCCCGAGGATACGCCGGAAGTGAATGTGCGCGAGATTGCGCTTCAGGGTGCGAAGGTCTGGCGGGTCAACGGTCTGATCAACGACTGCGGCAAGATCGTCGGCGAGGGCAAGCAGGCGATGGGCTGGTTCGATCTTTCGACCCTGAAGGAGCCCTATCGGATCGAGGGCAAGAAGACCATGGGTCTGGAACTGGCCGAGCAACTGGGGTGGGAATTGCCCGATGCGATCTTCTATCCCACCGGCGGCGGTACGGGTCTCATCGGCATGTGGAAGGCCTTTCAGGAGATGGAGGCGCTGGGCTGGATCGATAGCAGGCGGCCGAGGATGATCGCTGTGCAGGCGACGGGCTGTGCACCCATCGTCAAGGCGTTCGAGGAAGGTCTCGAACATGCGCCGGTCTGGCCGAATGCGCGCACGATCGCCAGCGGCATCCGGGTGCCCGTGGCGGTCGGCGATTTCTTGATCCTGCGCGCAGTGCGCCAATCCGGCGGTTTCGCCATCGCCGTTGAGGATTCGGCCATCGACGCGGCGCGCAGCGATGTCGCGAAACGCGAAGGCCTGCTGCTCTGCCCGGAGGGTGCCGCGACATATGCGGCCTACCAGCAGTCACTGGCCGAAGGGCGCATCGCGCGCGATGCGCGAGTGGTGCTTTATAATTGCGGGGCGGGGCTCAAATATCCCATGCCGCCCGCCGAACAGCATCTCGATCGCCACAAGCCGATCGACTATGCGGCCTTGGCGTGGGCCTAATCAGTTTTTCCTCTCCCCATCCTTCATGGGGGAGAGGATCAAGGTGAGGGGGCGTGTCATAGTCACCCTCACCCCAACCCTTTCCCGCAAGCGGGAGAGGGAGCGCGCCGCAGCCGTTTGTCTGGCTTGAATTCTTGAGGCGATCAGACGCTAGTCAAACGTCTGGTAGCGCTCGACGGCCTGGCGGTCATAACCCAGGCTCGCCTGCAGAAGCTGCTGGGTATAGGGATTTTCCGGCGTGCGTTCGCGCAACGCGGAAACCGGCATGGATTCGACGATGCGGCCCACATTCATGACGATCAGCCGGTCGCACATATGCGAGATGATCGAGAGATCGTGGGTGACGAGGACGTAGGTGAAACCACGCTCCTTGCGCAGCCGCACCAGCAGGTTGAGGATTTCCGCCTGCACCGAGACGTCGAGGGCCGAGGTCGGCTCGTCAAGGAACAACAGCTTGGGCTCGAGCATCAGAGAGCGCGCAATGCCGACGCGCTGGCGCTGGCCGCCGGAAAGCTGGTGGGGATAGCGATAGCGGAAATTCTGGTTGAGGCCGACCGCCTGCAGCGTATCGACGATACGGCTGTCGCGGTTGCCGATGCCCTGGATCTCCAGCGGCTCGCGCAGGCAGCGGTCCACGGTCTGGCGCGGATGCAGTGAGCCATAGGGATCCTGGAACACGATCTGCACCGTGCGGCAATAATCCTTGTCCGGATATCGGGGGATCGCCTTGCCCTCGATGGTGATATCGCCTTCCCAGTGCGGGTTCAGACCGCAAAGCGCCCGCAGTACGGTGGTCTTGCCGGAACCGGATTCGCCGACGATGCCGAAGCACTCGCCCTTGGCGACGAAGAAAGAGACGCCGCGCACGGCATGGACCTTTTTCTGGCCGCTGCCGAAGACGACGTGCAGGTTCTTTACCTCAAGGAATCCGGCCATCAGGGGGCTGCCAGTTTCTCGGGCAGCCCATCGGTCAACCAGGCGGGATCGCGCTTGAGGGTCGCCAGGACCGCCTTGGGATGTTCGATGCTCGGCAGCGATTCCAGCAGCCCGCGCGTATAGGGATGCTTGCAGTTATGCAGCTCCGTGGCCTTGCAGGTCTCCACGATGCGCCCGCCATACATGATCAGGATGCGATCGCAGAACGAGCCTACCAGGTTGAGATCGTGGCTGATGAACACCAGCCCCATGCCGCGCTGGGTCACCAGATCGTCGATGATGGCCAGCACCTGCATGCGCACGGTGACGTCGAGGGCCGAGGTGGGCTCGTCGGCGATCAGCAGCATCGGGTTGGTCACCACCATCATGGCGGTCATCACCCGCTGACCCATGCCGCCGGAAAGCTCGTGCACATAGGCGTTGTAGACGCGCTCAGGATCGCGGATGCGCACCGCTTTGAGGATTTCGATCACCCGCTTGCGGCCTTCGCGCTTGTCGATCTTGCCGTGAATCGAGAGTGCCTCCAGAATCTGGTCACCCGCGCGCATCACCGGATTCAGCGAGAATTTCGGGTCCTGCAGGATCATGCTGATCTGCTTGCCGCGTACTTCGCGCATCTCGGTTTCGGAGAGCTTTTCCAGATCCCTGCCCATAAACGCGATGCGCCTGGCCTCAACCACGCCGGGTTTAGGGATCAGGCGCAGGATCGCGCGGCCCAGCGTCGATTTACCGGATCCGGATTCGCCGACGACGCCGAGCTTCTCTCGGCCCAGCTCGAAGCTGACATTGCGCAGCGCCTCGACCACGCCGCTCGGCGTGATGTAGCGCACGGAGAGATTGTCGACCTTCAGCAGCGGTTCGGTGTTTTCGTTCTCGGCCATGCCGTCCTCAGGTCATCTTCGGGTCGAGGACATCGCGCAACGCATCGCCCAGCAGATTGAAGCCGAGGCTGACGATGAAGATCGCCGCCCCCGGCACCGCCGGCACCCACCACTGATCGAGGATGTTCTCGCGTCCCACCGAAATCATCGCACCCCATTCCGGCGTCGGTGGCTGAGCGCCGAGGCCGAGGAAGCCAAGACCGGCGGCGGTCAGAATGACGCCGGCCATGTCGAGGGTGGCGCGCACGATCACCGAGGGCAGCGACAGCGGCATCACATGGCGGAAGATGATGCGCCAGTTGCTGGCACCCTGGGTCTTGATGGCGGCGATGAAATCGCTCTGCCGAATCGCGAGGGTCTCGGCCCGCGCCACACGCGCATAGGCGGGCCAGGCGGTCAGCGCAATGGCGATGATGGCGTTGTTGAGCCCGGGCCCCAGCGAAGCGACAAAGGCCAGCGCCAGCACGAGGCGCGGGAAGGCGAAGAAGATGTCGGTGATGCGCATCAGCACCTTGTCGGTCCAGCCGCCGATGAAGCCCGCGGTGGCGCCGATAATCAGGCCGACGGGGGCGGCGATGATCAGCACCAGGACAACGATGTAGAGCGTCGCCCGGGCGCCATAGATGACGGCCGAATACGTATCGCGGCCCATGCGGTCGGTGCCGAGCCAGTGATCGGCGCTGCTTGACTGCAGGCGGATATTGAGATCGCCCACCGTGGGATCCGCGGTCGAAATCCAGGGCGCAAAGGTGGCGCAGAAGAACAGCAACAGCACGATTGCCAGCCCCACCAGCCCCATGGGGTTGCGCGCAAACGAGCGCCAGCCGCGATACGCCCGGATCCATCCGGCCTGCCAACCCGAGGAAGGCGCCTCGGAGCGCAGCCATGCCTTCAGGCCGATCGGCTGTCCCAGGGTTGCGTCGTTGCTGGTCATTTCGCGCGAGGATCCACGACCCGGTAGAGGACGTCGGTCAGAAGGTTCAGGCCGACATAGACCGTGCCGACCACGATGGTGCCGCCCAGCACGGCGTTCATGTCGGCGGCGCCCAGTGCCGTCGTGATGTAACGGCCGATGCCGGGCCAGGCGAAGACCGTCTCGGTTAGGACGGACCCTTCGAGGATATTGGCGAAGGCAAGCGCACAAACGGTGATCAACGCCACCTGGATATTGCCGAAGGCATGGCGCCAGATGACGCGCCGTTCGGACATACCCTTCACGCGGGCGGTGATCAGGTATTCCTGGTTCAGCTGCTCCAGCATCAAGCTGCGGGTCATGCGGCTGATATAGGCCAGCGAATAATAACCCAGGAGGCAGGCCGGCAGGATGATGTGGCCGAAGGCGTTCTGGAACACGTCCCAGTCACCGGCGATGATGGAATCGATCAGGATGAAACCGGTGACCGTGGGCACTTCGCCGTCGAAGAATACGTCGAGGCGGCCGGGGCCGCCGACCCATTCAAGCTGAAGATAAAAGACCAGCAGGCCCATGATGCCGAGCCAGAAGATCGGCACCGAATAACCGATCAGCCCGACCACGCGCATGGTCTGATCCAGCACACTGTTGCGATAGACCGCGGCCCAGACGCCCAGCGGAATGCCGAGCACGATGCCGATGATGATGGCAACCGTGGCCATTTCCGCCGTGGCGGGAAAGACCCGGAGCAGATCTTCCATCACCGGCCGGGCGGTCTGGATCGACGTGCCGAAATCGCCGTGAATGACGTTCCACGCGTAGCGGGCGAACTGGTGCCAGACCGGCAGGTTGAGGCCCATCGCCTCTTTCACCTGGTCGTATGTGGCCTTGCTCGCGCGGTCGCCGACGGCAGACAGCACTGGATCGATCGGCATCAGCCGGCCGATGACGAAGGTGATGACGAGAAGACCGAAGAATGTGACTGCGAGCGAGAAGAAAAGACCGCCGCCCGCCAGGAGCAGGCGCCGCACTACCTGGAGGTAGTGGGCGCCGCTCTCGGCCGACGGGGTAGCAACTGCGCTCGCCGAAGCTAGAGCGGGCTTCGACATGGCGCTATTTGGTTACTTGTAGACGGTGTCGTATTGCGTCATTTCGTTCGAGGGCCCGATGAAGAAGTTGTGGACCTTCGGCGATACGGCCGCCACCCAGTTTTGCTGGAACATCATCGCGAACGGCGAAACCGGTTGCCAGGCCTTGATCATTGCCTGGTAGCCTGCCTTGCGCTTGGCCGTATCGGTGACAAACAGCAGGTCGTTCGCCTGCTTGTTGAACTCTTCGTTCTGCCAGCCGTTGCGCCAGGCAAGCGGCTTACCTGTCTTGGGATCGTCCGAATTGTCCTTGTTGACGACGAAGGCCATGTTCGTGTTCGGATCGAAGTAGTCGATACCCCAGGTCAGCAGCGCCAGATCATGCTTGCGGGCACGATAGGTCGTGATGACCGTCTTTTGGTCCGAGGCCAGGATCTGCAGCTTGATCCCGACCTTGGCGAAGGTCTGCTGCATGCTTTGCGCGATATCCATGCGGGACTGCTCGGTCGATGCGACATTGACCGTCAGCGGGAACCCGTCGGGATATCCGGCTTTTGCCAGCAGCGCTTTGGCTTTGGCGTAGTCGAGCTTGTAGGGGTTGCTGTCGACATAACCCAGCACGCCGTTGGGCAGGAAGGTCTGGTTGATGATCCAACCCTCGCGCAGCGCCGTCTTGGCCAGGCCCTGGTAGTCGATGAGGTAACGCAGTGCCTCACGGACCTCTGGCTTGGCCAGGTACTGGTTCTTGGTGTTCATGCCGAAATAGAGGTTGGTATTCTGGGCCGTGCCGGGGAACTTGAACCCGCCACCCGCTTTACGCACGCCGTCGAGCTGGTCGGCCGACAGATTGCGGGCGATGTCCACGTCTCCTTTTTCCAACAGCAGGCGCTGCGAGGCTTCTTCGGCGATGTGGCGATAGAACACCCGCTTCAGCTTCGGCTTCGGACCCCAGTAATTGGGGTTTACCGACATGCTGATGGATTCATTCGGCTTCCACTCGTCGATCTTGAACGGACCCGAACCTGCCGAGGCCGTCTTCAACCAGCCGTTGCCCCAATCGTTGGTGCCGTCGGCCTTCTTGCCTTCATGGGACTTCACCGTGACGCTGTCGATCACCGCGAAATTGGTGGCGCAGAGCTTGTTGATGACGAAGGAAGGCGCATAGGCCTGGTCCACCGTCATCTGGAAGGTCAGGTCGTCCACCGCCTTCAGCGTCGTGTTCATGTTGTCGGTGGTGATGCCGAAATCCTGAATCAGGAAGGCCGGCGCCAGGTTCAATGCGGTCAGGCGCTGGTAGGAATAGACGACGTCGGCGGCGGTCAGCGGATTGCCGCTGGCGAACTTCTGGCCGGGACGCAGCTTGAAGGTGAAGGTCTTGCCGTCGTCCGATACGGTCCAGCTCAGGGCCGCTTTCTTCAGGATATCACCGGTGTTGTGCGGATTGATCGCCACCAGCGTGTCGTAGACGTTGCCGTTCACTTCGTAAGTCGAAAGTTCGTACATCTCCGCCGGATCGAGGGAGATGATGTCGTCCATATGCCATGCCTCGACCAGCGTGTCCTTCGGCGTGGCGGCATGAACGGCAGGTGTGGCCATGGCAAAGCTCGCGCCCATAGCCAATGCCGCTAGTAGCTTTTTCATTCTGCTGTCCTTTTCATATCTGTTCCCGATCGGCCGCCTTTTTGGGGTCAGTGCCAAGGCACTGCCGCAGCGGTCCTGCTTCCCTGCTAAAACTGGCTCTCGCCGGGGCACACGCTACTTGGCCTTTGGCGCGGTAGCAAGTGAAGTGAAGGCCCTTGGGCGCCCGGAAATAGTCGCTGATCCGCACCGGGGAGAGATGCGGGGTCACATCCGCGTGAAAGCGGCCGAGGGCCGGCGCCGGCGCAATTCCAAACGGGCTCGCCTACCGGTCGAAGTCGACGGCCACCGTGTTACCGCCGCTGACCAGAACGCCTACCCGCTCGCCCTTCGCCGGTATGTAACGGCCGGATAGCAGGGCGGAGAAGGCGGCGGCGGCACCCGGCTCGGCCACCACACGCAGCGTACCCCACAGCGCCTTCTGTGCCTGGCGGATGGCGTCGTCGGTTACCAGCACCACGCGCTCGACATGCTTCCTGGCAATGGGAAAGACCAGCTGGCCGACCTGCCGGGGAGCCAGCGAATCGGCGGCGATCCCGCCCATCTCAGCATCGACCGGTTTTCCCGCCTCGAACGCCTTGTAAAGGGTCGGCGCTGCCTCCGGCTCGACGCCGATCACGCGAACGCGGCCGCCATACCAGGCCGCGACCCCGCCGATCAGACCGCCACCGCCAACACCGACCAGCAGGGTGTCGATCGCCGGTGCCTGTTCGTCGAGCTCCAGGCCGATGGTGCCTTGGCCCAGCATGGTCTCGACCTGATCGAAGGCGTGTACCCCGAGGGCGCCGGATTCGAGGCGCCATGTCTCGCTCGCCGCAAAGGCGTCGGGATAGCGTTCGCCGCCGACGACCAGATCGGCGCCATAGTCGCGGATGCGCTGGATCTTGGCTGGAGAGGAGATGCGGGGCACGAATATCTTGGCAGCCTTGCGGAGCTTTTGCGCGGCATAGGCGACCGCGGCACCATGGTTCCCGCCCGAGGCGGCGACGACGCCCACCGCCGGCACCGAACGCAGCAGCAGATTGGCGAAGGCGCCGCGGGTCTTGAACGAGCCGGCATGCTGGGTCAGTTCCAGCTTCAGCGTCAGCGGGAAATCGGCAAGGGCGAAATCCGCGCCGGTCAGCGAAATCACCGGCGTACGCCGGATATGGGGAGCGATCAGCCGATAGGTTTCCTTGATCCGCTCCGCATTGACAGTCGGACCTGTCTTCGCGCCTTGATCAGCGTTCATATGATCGCCTCGCTTGCTCACCATCGGAAATAGGGCGCGAACGCTAGCCTTTATCGCGGGGCCACGGAACATTCATCGGCGCATCGCTGGTATCGCCGTCAAGGTGGGGGGCCGTTGCGGCTGTCCGGCTCTTCCGATCCGGCGGAGCGCCCATCTTCCGCGGAGCGATAGACCTCATCATCCTGGCCGCTGCGGTTGCTGTAGAAGATCAGGCCCATCAAGCCGACGCCCAGCAGGCTGATGAACAAGATGCCCAGCACCAGCGCCACTGTGATGTTGGCATCGAGTGCTGTGCCCTGGAACCCGCCGGCCAGCCAGATGACCACCAGGACCGCGGCTATTCCCGCCATGCAAGCGGGCACGAACCAGAACGCCCATTTCATTCCGGCATGATTGGCGGGTTGCCGGTATCAGCGCAATGGCCCGGCGGAGCCGCCGGGCCAAGACGAAGGAAGCTCGCGACGAAAAAACTATTGCGGCGTTGCCGGCACCGCCTGCCAGCCGCTGTAGCACTGGGAGATGTAAGGATAATAGCCTTGCGGGTTGGGGCAGTAATACCAGACCTGGGTCGGCGGCGGCTGTTGGGGCTGCGGAGGCGGCGGCGGTGGATTCGGTACCGGCTGGATAATTACCGTCGGCGGAATGTACGGATTGGGAAAGGGATAGACCGGCTTTGGATAGGGATACCAGTATCCGCCAGCATACCACCACCAGCCGGACCGGCCGCCGCGGTTGCCGCGCCACCAATAGCCATGGCGCCAAGCGTTGTAATCGTAGTGGGTAAAGGTGCGGATGTTGTTGCCGCGGTAATGCCAGTTATCGGCCTTGGCCGGCAATGCGGCGAGGCTCGCCATGCTGGTTATTAAAGCCAGCGCGATACCCCGGGCCAGCCTGCTTCTGCGCCGCCGCTTTTGGCCGAGATTAATGGGAGGTTTTGCGGCGAGCGGTGATATCGGGGCGATCTGGCTGGCCATGGGGAATGAAAACCCTCCGCTTTAGGTTGGTCGCTCTCGCAAATCTCACGCGTCATGGGCGGTTTTCCTGCGGCCCGATTGTCGGCTGTCCATGGGTGGCGGAGAAGCTACTGGCGCCGCTCGGGCCGGTCGTGTATTGCCGGCAGGTCGCCGCTTGCGGCGATAACGGGGGAATTAACGGGTTTCGTACAGGATTGGCCGGATGACTGGGTTGCGATCGGTTGCTTGTGGGGCGAGCCCGCGCGGCGCGGCGGTGCTGCTTTTTGTCCTCTCATGCGCCCTGGCGATGCTGCCCTGCCTGGCCTTTGCCCAGGATACCGGCGCCGGCGGCACGCTAGCGCCCGCATCTGCCATCGGGGGCACAGCGATTGGGACGTTGCCGCATGACCTCTCGCCCTGGAACATGTTTCTTTCCGCCGATCTGGTGGTGAAGGCGGTGATGATTTCGCTCGCCATTGCCTCGATCGTCACCTGGACGGTATTGGTCGCCAAGACGATGGAGCTGGCGGCGGCCAAGCATGAGGTGCGCAGCAGTCTTGCCATCCTGAACACAGCCCATGACCTCAATCAGGCCGCCCAGCAATTCCAGGCTCGCAGCGGCGGTGTGGCCGCTCTGGTTCATGCCGCGGTGGCGGAGGCCAATCTATCCGCCGATGTTCCGGGCGAGGGGCTGAAGGAACGCGTTGTTTCGCGGCTGGAGCGGATCGAAGCCGGGGCGGGCCGCACCCACACCTTCGGCACGAATGCGCTGGCCACCATTGGCGCCACGGCGCCCTTCGTAGGCTTGTTCGGCACGGTCTGGGGCATCATGAACGCCTTCGTCGGCATTTCGAAGGCGCAGACAACGAATCTCGCCGTGGTCGCACCCGGCATCGCGGAAGCGCTGCTGGCAACAGCGCTGGGGCTGATCGCAGCAATCCCCGCCGTGATGATCTATAACCATTTTGCCCGGTCGATCTCCGGATACCGCTCGCTGATGGCTGACGCGTCAGCCGCGGTACTGCGCCTGGTCTCGCGCGATCTCGATCGGCTGCGGGCCGGGATTCCCACTCATCCCGACGTTCGGCCCGCCCATCCTGAAACCAGAGCCGCAGCAGGCTGAGCGATGGCTGTTTATCTGCGTCATGCGCGGGAGGATCTCGCCGAAACTCACGAGATCAACGTCACGCCCTTCATCGACGTGGTGCTGGTGCTGCTCATCATCTTTATGGTGGCGGCCCCTCTCGCCACTGTCGATGTCGCGGTCGATCTGCCGGCCTCCACCGCCACGCCTCAGGCCCGGCCGGACAAGCCAATCTTCCTGTCGATCAAGGCCGACCGCAGCCTGTTGCTGGGCAATGCCGTCATCGATCCGAAAACGCTGGCGGCCGCGCTCGACAAAGCCGCGGGCGGGGATAAGAGCCAGCGCATCTTTCTGCAGGCCGATCGCAGCGTCGATTATGGGCAGCTGATGGCGGTGATGAACGAGCTGCGCGCCGCCGGATATCTCAAGGTCGCACTCGTCGGGCTGGAGCAGACCCAGGGCAAATGAGCGTTATCTTCGCCGAGAGAGTCGATAGCGAAGAACGCACCCAGCTTCTGCAATGGGGCATCAGCCTTCTTGCCGTTCTGGCGGTCCATATCGGCGTAGCGTTCTGGCTGCTGCCCAAGGACACGCCGGCCAAGCCCGACAAGCCGCCGCCGGCCGCTTTTCTTGATTTAGCGCCGATCAAAGTGCCGGACTTGCCGGGATCAGTCGCTCCCTTGGCTCCGGCGCAATTGCCGTCAGCGGCGGCGCCAGCACCCACGAAAGCTCCCGAGGTAAAGCCTGAACAACCGGTAGTAAAACCACCGCCGCCCGAGGTCCCGAAGATCGCCGTTCCACCGCCCGCGCCGCCGGTGGCAACGCCAGCTAAGCCGCCTGCTCCCAAGCCACCAATGCCCAAGCCTCAGCCACCCAAACCGCAAGTGCAGGAGGTGCCGCCGCAAGCAGGCCCGCCTTCGCTAACCGGCTCACAGCCGATCGTGCGGCTGTCGCCAGTACGGGCGTGGCAAGCTGCGGTCATCGTACAGATCACGAACCTGCGGAAATGGCCACCCGAAGCCGTGCGTCAGCAGATGAGGGGAAGCGTCGTCTTGTTCATGCGGGTCGACCGCGAGGGCAATATTGTGGAGTACGGTTTGCGCGGAAGTTCCGGTTACGCGCTGCTAGATAGAGCCACTCTGGACATGGCACGCCGGGCAGTGAAGCTGGCGCCCTTGCCGCCGCAGATTCCGGGGCAGACCTACGATTTCAATTTGACCATCGACTGGCTATAACCAGCAGGGCTCGGGGGATTCTGTGCCGCCACGCGCTCATGAAATTCTTGGTTGGATTCTTTTTATCCTCTCCGCCGTCGGATTCATTGTCTCCAGCGCCCGCATGGGGGATCTCGCCGGCATGGCGGGCGGTGTGCTGTTTCTTGCCGGCTGCCTCGTCTTCGTCGCACCCTTGCTGCGGCGCAAAGGTTAATCGGCTGGTCTAACCGCCGACGCCCGTGCAAGATCGGGGCGGAGAGCCAAACAACCAGATCGAGGAACTATTATGACTTTGCCACATCACTCGGCGGCGCCGGCTGGCGGCTGCGCTTGCGCTGCCTGCCAGCCAATCGAGCTGTCAGCGTTAACGCCATCAGGCTCACTTTCTCGTCGCGGATTGATGCGCCGCGCTCTCGCCGGTGCTGCGGTCGGATTGATTCCGGCGGCCGCCCTTCAATTCCCGTTCGCGCAAAGCGCGCAAGCCCAGGCGACGATGACGCCAGAGCAGGCGCTGAAGGCGCTGAGCGACGGCAACCAGCGCTTCATCTCCGGCCAGTTGGCCTCGTTCGATGAAGATTTGACCATCCTCAAGCAGAATACCGTCGACAAGCAGGAGCCCTTTGTCGCCGTCCTTTCCTGCGCGGATTCGCGGGTGCCGGTCGAACTCGTCTTCGACCAGAGCATCGGCCATATCTTTGTAACCCGCGTCGCGGGCAATATCTCGACGGCGGAAATGATTTCCAGCCTGGAATACGGCGTGGCCGTTCTCGGCGCCAAGGCGATCATGGTGCTGGGCCATAGCGATTGCGGTGCGGTGAAGGCCGCCATAGCGGCCAAGGAAGTGCCGGGGCAGATCAGCAATCTCTATCCTTATATCCGGCCTGCCGTCGATGTGGCCGGCAGCGATGTAGCGGCGGTGACGCGCCTCAACGTGACCAATCAGGTCAAGATCCTGAGCGAGTCTTCGCCGGTCTTCGCCGATTTCATTGCCAAGAAAAATCTGGCGATCGTGGGCGGCGTCTATGATCTCGGCAGCGGCAAGGTCGAGATGGTTGCCTGATGCCTCTTGTGCCCCGCCCCGTAAAAAGGGGCGGGGAGCAACGAAGAATGCCGTTCGCGCGAAGCCGGTTGCCGGCCGGCAAAAATGCTGGATTGATGGCGGCGCGCTGACGTTACCAGAGAGGGCTTCATGCCGTTTGAACATTGGCTCGCCTTTGCCACGGCTTCCGCGATCCTGGTTGCGATTCCGGGACCCACGGTCCTGCTCGTCATTTCCTACGCACTCTCCCACGGAAGAAAGTCGGCGATAGCCACGGTGCTGGGCGTGGGGCTGGGCGATTTCACCTCGATGACCTGCTCCTTGGTCGGACTCGGCGCGTTCCTGATGGGCTCTGCCGCCTTGTTCACGGCGCTGAAATGGATCGGTGCCGCTTACCTGATCTACATGGGCATCAAGCTGTGGCGCGTACCGGTTGGGCGTTTGCCGGTTGGTGAACGCATGATCGAATCAGGCGCGGCAGCGGAAGAGGCCGGCGAGACAAGGCCGCTACGAATCTTCCTGCATGCCTATGTCGTGACCGCGCTCAATCCGAAGGGCATCATTTTCTTCATCGCCTTCCTGCCCCAATTCCTCGATCCCTCGCGGCCGGCAATCCCGCAGATGCTGATCTGCGGCGCGACGTTCCTGGTGCTGGCGATCACCAATGCCTCGCTCTATGCGCTGATGGCGGCCGCCGCGCGCCAGACGATCCGCAAGCCTGTCGTCCAGCGCCGGGTGAACAGGATTGGTGGCTCGTTGTTGATCGGCGCCGGGCTGCTGGCCATCGGCTGGCGTCACGCCAAGGTTTAGCGCGTTGGTTTAGTCCCTAGGCGTCTTTCCACCAGATAGACCAGCCCCGTTCCCAGACCCCAGACGCCGTTGATCAGAAATCCCATCGCGAGGCGGCGCCAATCGGTCCAGTCGACGCCGGCACCCTTCAGCGGCGCCACGATCAGCATGCCGACCAGCGGCGGGAACACGCCGCCGAACAGGAAGGCTGCCCATAGCCGCTCTGCGCTGCGTAATGCTTCCACGCAAAACACGAGAGCGATGCCCCAAAGCCCGCCCCAGAAAGCAAGCGAGAGTACCTGGGGCACCTGCCACGGCAAGGTGGGTTTGAACGAATAAGGCTCGTTCGCCAGCACGCCCGCCAGATGCAGGATTTCGATAAAACCCTGATGGAAAACAAGCACGCCCAGTGCGCCGGCAACAAAGCCCAGCGCAATCCGTGCCGGAATGGAATTACGCATGTCGGAGCCACCTGATTTTTCGCCTGATTGGATCATTTTGCCGCGTGAAACGTTGTCTCAGGCAATACTGTGCGTTTTACAAGCGGCTGCCGCATTACCAAGAGGCAACTTTTCGCCGATTTCCGGGGGAGATTTTCCATTGATCACAGGAGATTGCATCGGCAAGGCGATCCGAAATGGCAGCGGAAAGCTTGCAATCGGTGCCGCAAAGGTCTTTTTATATAAATATGATTATTAAGGAGCTCTGCCGTAGCGCGTTCCTCGTTGTGGGAATGCACCGCAGCGGCACCTCGGCCTTTGCCGGAACTCTGAGCCGCCTTGGCCTGTCCGTTTCCGCGGGCCTGATGGCGCCTAGCCCCGCCAATGTGAGCGGGTACTACGAATCAGATGAGCTTGCGAAGCTGCACAACCTGGTGCTGCGCAGCGCCGGTTCGCGTTGGGACGATTGGTCGGCGATTCAGCAGAACTGGTTTGCCGGGCCGCCCGCCGCGGCCTATGCCGCCGACATCGTGCGCTTCCTCGATGGCCAGTTCGCTCGCTCTGCCAGTTTCGTGGTCAAGGATCCGCGCATTTGCCGGATAGTGCCGATTTGGCGCCAGGCGCTGCAGAGTTTCGGGGCCAAAGCCCATGTGGTGATCCCCCTGCGTCATCCCGACGCGGTCGCAGCTTCCCTGGTGGCGCGCGACGGGCTGCTCGCGGGCGAATCCTATCTGCTTTGGCTGCGTCATCTGCTGGATGCCGAACAGGCAACCCGCGATCTGCCGCGCGTCTTCGTCGTCTATGACGATCTGCTCGCCGATTGGCGCGCCGCGGTGGCTGCCATGGAAGGGCAGTTGAACTATCGCTGGCCGCGCTCGCCCGATGAGGCCACGGCCGATATCGAAAGCTTCCTGGATCCCAAGCTGCGCCACCACCGCCCGCGCCACCGCTACGCAGCCCGCGGCGACCGGGCCTCACAGCTTGCCTTCAGGGGTTGGGACGTTTTCAGCCGGCTTGAGCAGCAGGCGTCCCCGAGCGCCAATTCGATCGCGGAACTGGCTGCGTTGCGCGACGAGCTGGATCAGATCCCCTCGGTGCATCGTCTGCCGTTGGGCATCGGCACGGCGGCGGGGCATATGGTGCGCCTGGTCTCGCGCTTACGCTCGCGGTTGACAGCCGCCGAGCGCAGGTCGCTGCCGGTTCCCAAAGCCAGCGAATAGCATCGCCGCTGCCGCCGTTTTTCAGTCATTTTTTGATCGCTCAGGCCCGCCAATCGGTGCTTTCGAGCCATGCGGCCGACTACTATACTCCGCCGCCGTTTTGACGCCGTTTTTGACTGTTTGCCGCCGCGAGGTACGCGATGAAGTGCCGTTTGATTGCCGCCCTTCTGCTGGCTGGGTCGCTCGCCCTGCCGTCCGAGGGTCTCCATGCCCAGACCCAACCCCAGACCCAGCCCCAACCCCCGGCGCCGCCTCCAGATCCGCTGGTACTGAGCTGCCTCAAGGATCCGAATCCCGACAAACGGCTTGCCGTCTGTGCCCAGGTGCTGGCGGCACATCCCGGCGATCCGAATTTTTTCTGGGCTCATAACACCCGGGGCAACGCCTATTTCCAGAAGAGCGACCTGGCCAATGCGATGAAGGAGTACGATGCGGCGATCAAACTGAATCCCAAGGACCCGCAGGCCTATAACAATCGGGGCACGGCGCACCTTCAGCAGGGGCAATATGCGCCGGCCGTGCAGGATTATACGTCCGCGATCACTGCCGATCCGAAGGACGATGCCGCCTATAACAACCGTGCGATGGCAAATTTCCGCCTGGGCAAGATCGACCAATCCATACAGGACTTCACCACGGCGATCAAGCTGCGGCCGAAATATTACGGCGCTTATGAGAGCCGGGGCATCATCTACTTCGCCCAGGGCAAGACCGATCTCGCCTTCGCCGACTTCAGCAATGCCGTCGCACTGAATCCCAAATCGGCGGAAGCATTGTTCCTGCGCTCGGCCGCCTTTCGCAAGAAGGGCCAGATACCCGACGCCGACGCGGATCTGGCGGCGGCCAAGCTGCTGGACCCCAAAATCGTCGAGAAGATGGCCGCCATCGGCCTCAAATAGCGCGGGCATCATCGAATTGCCATGTTCCCGCCATGGCGAAGTCATGGCGGCGCATTAGAAGGCTTCATTGACTTGCCCTGGCGAGTCTGGGAGGCCTCGATGGTTCGACTGCGAATTTGGCTGGAACGGTTTAGGGAACATCGCCGCACCGCGCGCGATGTGCGCCTGTTTGCCCGCATCGTCGACGAGCGGGCCGCGCGCCGATCGGCTTCGGGCGTCATGGGTTAAACAGACTTCTTCCGGTCGTTTTTCCCGCCTGAAAGTCGCCTGTTTGTTTCCGGCTGGGCGCCTGATCTCGGCCAGACTTGACGCAGGGGCGGCTCGACCCCCAGCCTGTTTGCGTGACAAGCCATGACGAACGGCCATCTCCGGCCAAACCTGCCCCCAAACCTGCTGGCGAACCTGCTTCAGCTGGGCGCGGCCAGCAGCAGGAAGCCGAGCGCCGCCAGCGCGAAGGGACGGCGCTTCGAGAAAACCTCGCCCGGCGCAAGGCACAGCAGCGGGCGCGTGCTGTTCCACCGTCTGCGGACCTGCCCGTGGGCCGGGATAAGGGCCGGGATAAGGGCGGCGAATAGCGGCCATTATCCGGCCGGGCTTGAGGCGCTGGCAGCCATCAAGTAGAACCCAACAGATCGTCGTGTGGCCTTGCGGCAGCGCTCGGCGGACGCATCGGGAGTTTCATGGACAGAATTCGCATACGCGGCGGTAACCGCCTGAAGGGCGAGATCGCGGTCGGCGGCGCCAAGAACGCGGCGTTGCCACTGATGGCAGCCTCGCTTCTGACGGAAGAGCCGTTGACCCTGGGCAACCTGCCCCATGTGGCCGACATCACCACGATGGCCAATTTGTTGGCGCAACTGGGGGTCGAAGTTCATCTGAACGGCCAGGCGGCCAATGGCGGCCATCAGGGCCGGGTGCTGGAACTGACGGCGCGCAGAATCACCGAGACCCGCGCGCCCTACGATCTGGTGCGCAAGATGCGCGCTTCGGTGCTGGTGCTTGGACCGCTGGTGGCTCGGCATGGCCAGGCGGAGGTGTCGCTGCCCGGCGGCTGCGCTATCGGCACGCGGCCGATCGATCTGCATCTGCAAGGCTTGCGCCAGCTGGGCGCAGAGATCGAGCTCAGCGAAGGCTACGTCATGGCCCGCGCACCCCATGGCCTGACCGGCGCCCGGATCGTCTTTCCGAAGATCTCCGTCGGCGCCACTGAAAATCTTCTCATGGCTGCCTGTCTTGCCAAGGGCGAGAGCGAGTTGGTGAATGCCGCGCGCGAACCGGAGATTGCCGACCTTGCCCTCTGTCTACAGAAGATGGGGGCGGAGATCAGCGGTGTGGGTACCGACAAGCTGCAGGTCAAGGGCGTGGGCCGGCTGCATGGCGCTTTCCACAACACGGTTGCCGACCGCATCGAGGCCGGAACCTACGCCATGGCGGCCGCCATCACCGATGGCGAAATCGAGCTGATCGGCGTCCGGCTCTCCCTGCTCGGCGCCGTGGCCGAGGCGCTGATGCGAGCCGGGGTCGCCATCAGTGAGACCAATCGCGGCATCAAGGTCGCCCGCGTGAATGGCGAGATTCAGGGCGTGGATGTGATGACCGAGCCTTTCCCCGGCTTTCCCACCGATCTCCAGGCCCAGATGATGGCGACCATGGCGACGGCGCAAGGTGCGGCTATGATCACTGAAACCATCTTCGAGAACCGCTTCATGCATGTTCCCGAGCTTTGCCGCATGGGCGCCAATATCAATGTCCATGGCGCTTCCGCCATGGTGCGCGGCGTCAACCGGCTGACTGGCGCACCGGTGATGGCAACCGACCTGCGCGCGTCCGTTTCTTTGGTCCTGGCGGGACTTGCCGCCGACGGCGACACGATCCTGAACCGGGTCTACCACCTCGATCGCGGCTATGAGCGGCTGACGGAAAAGCTCGCGGCCTGCGGGGCGGAGATCGAGCGTCTGAGAGGCTGACGAGCGTGGCCGAGCCGCTGAAACTTCGTGCGCGCGACGCGGCCGATCTGCAGACCGTCGCGGCCATCGCCCAGGATGCGCTGGTTGCTCTCGGCGATATGAAATATCAGCCGCGCGAACGCCGCTTCGCCCTGATGCTGAACCGCTTCCGCTGGGAAGCAGCACCATCCGACGGTGCAGCCAAACCGCCGGTGCGAGAAGCCGGCGACGCCGGCTTCAACGAAGGCGCCACCGATTTCGAGCGCATTCATTCGGTGCTGAGCTTCGAGCGGGTCAGGGGCGTCAAGCGCAAGAATCTGGAGCAGGCGGCGACCGACGGCATGCTCTCGCTGCTGACGCTGCGTCATGACGGCCGCTATCTGCTGATCGCCTTTGCCGGCGGCGGTGCGATCCGCCTGGATGTGGAACAGCTGCTCTGCCATCTGGAAGATGTGGGTGAATCCTGGCCCACGCTCTGGCAGCCGCAGCACAGCGATGACGGGCCAGGCGGCGGGCCGGCATGAAATCCGGCCGCCAGCCGAACGCCACGGCCGGCGCTGCAACGGTTCTGGCGCTGCCCAAAGGTCGTATTCTTCGCGAAGTGATCCCGCTTCTGGCGCGGGCAGGTATCCGGCCGGAAGCCGCCTTCGGCGATCCCGACGACCGCCAGCTGCGCTTTCGCACCAACCGCCGCAATCTCGAGATTATCCGGGTTCGCAGCTTTGATGTGGCGACCTTCGTTGCCTTCGGGGCCGCCTCGCTCGGCATCGTCGGCAGCGATGTGCTGATGGAGTTCGACTATCCGGAAGTTTATGCCCCGGTGGATCTGGGGATCGGCCGCTGCCGCCTGGCGGTGGCGGAGCCTGCCCGCCTATCGCGGCGCGACGACCCCAGCCGCTGGAGCCATATCCGCATCGCCACCAAATATCCCGAGATCACCCGCCGGCATTTCGCCGCGCGCGGTGTCCAGGCCGAATGCATCCGGCTGTCGGGTGCCATGGAACTGGCGCCGACATTGGGCCTGTGCCAGCGGATCGTCGACCTGGTTTCGACCGGCGCCACGCTGCGCGCCAACAACCTGGTGGAGGTCGAGCAGATCGCCGAGGTGAGTGCGCGCCTCGTGGTCAACCGCGCCGCGCTCAAGACAGATCCTGGCCGCATCGGCGCCTGGATCGAGGCGATCCGCGAGGCAGCCGATGCCCGCTGAGGAAGGCTCCCGGCCGGCAGCGCCATCCACGCCCGATCCAGCCGCCGATCGCCGGCGCCGCATCGCCAAGGTGGCGCTCGACGAACGCACGGTGGTGCGACGCAGCCCGGAGGTCGAGCACGAGCGGGCGGTGGCGATCTTCGATCTGATCGAGGAGAACTATTTTTCGCCAATGGGCGACCTGGCGAGCGGCGATAATGGTGGGCCCTACAGCCTCTTTCTCGGCATCGAGGAGAACCGCCTTGTCATCGATATCCGCACCGAGGCGGATGAGCCGCTAGGCAAGGTGATCCTGGCGCTCACGCCCTTCCGGCGCATCGTCAAGGACTACTTCCAGATCTGCGAAAGCTACTACCAGGCGATCAAGGCGGCCACGCCTTCGCAGATCGAGGCCATCGATATGGGCCGGCGCGGGCTGCACAACGAAGGTTCCGACCTGCTGCGCGAGCGCCTGGCCGGCAAGATCGAGCTCGACAACAACACCGCGCGGCGCCTGTTCACGCTGATTTGCGTGCTGCATATCAGGGGCTGAAGCGGGCATGAGCGATCTTCCCGGAAGCGTCCTGTTCTGCTGCTCGCAGAACGCGTTGCGCTCGCCCATGGCGGAAGCGTTGATGAAGCATCTGCATGGCCGGCAGATCTATGTCGATTCTGCCGGTGTGCGTGCCGGCCCGCTGGACGAGTTTGCCGTGGCGGCGATGGATGAACTCGGGATCGACATCACCAAGCACAAGGCCAAGACCTTCGACGATCTGGAGGACGGCTCCTTCGACATCGTCATTTCGCTGTCGCCGGAGGCACAGCACCGCGCGGTGGAGATGACCCGCACCATGGCGGCCGAGGTGGAATTCTGGAATACCTTCGACCCCAGCGTGGTAGAGGGCAGCCGCGAGACGCGGCTGCAGGCTTATCGCCAGGTTCGCGACCAGCTGATGAAGCGCATTCTGCAGCGCTTCCCGCTGCCGGGTGCGCCCAGGGTTTGAGCGAAGCCAAACAGCCACCCCCACCCCGGCCCGCTCGGGCAGCAATCTGCTTGGGGGCGGGATGGGGTGGGGGCCATGTATTGCAACGGTTTGTCGGCGCCGGAACGACAGAGTATGATCCGCGCCCGGCGCAGGGCCGGCAAAGGCCGGCGGCGGATTCGCGGGCAACAAAAGGACAAGGAATGCCGAAGGAAGATCTGATCGAATTTTCGGGCATGGTGATGGAATTGCTGCCCAATGCGATGTTTCGGGTGAAACTCGACAACGACCACATCGTTCTGGCCCACACCTCGGGCAAGATGCGCAAGAACCGGATTCGCGTTCTGGCGGGCGACCGGGTCAATGTCGAGATGACGCCCTACGATCTGACCAAGGGTCGCATCACCTTTCGGTTCAAATAGCTGGCCGTTTCAAATAGCCGGCCACTTTAAATAGCCGGATTTACCCTTTGGCCGCGGCACTCCCTTCTTCAACGCTGGTCCTTGCTTCCGCTTCGCCGCGGCGGCTCGAATTATTGCGCCAGATCGGCCTGGCGCCGGCGCGCATAGACCCGGCCGAGATCGACGAAACGGCGCTCAGGGACGAGTTGCCGCCGGCCCATGCGCGGCGCTTGGCCGCGGCGAAGCTCGCCGCCGTGGCGCCGCGTCATGCCGGCGCCTTCGTGCTCGCCGCCGATACGGTGGTGGCATTGGGCCGTCGCATCCTGCCCAAGGCGGAAGATGAACCAACCGCGCGCCGCTGCCTGGAACTTCTCTCCGGCCGTCGCCATCGGGTGCTGGGTGCGGTCGAACTGCGGGGGCCGGACGGGCGCGGCATTCGCCGGCTGGTCGCCACGGCCGTGATGTTCAAGCGCCTGTCGGCGGCCGAGATCGAACTCTACCTCGCCAGTCGCGAATGGCACGGCAAGGCCGGTGGATACGCCATTCAGGGCCTGGCTGCGGCCTTTATTCCTGCGATCAACGGCTCATATTCCAACGTCGTCGGCCTGCCGCTGGCGGAAACCTGGGCGATGCTGCAGGGGCTGGGCTTCCGGCGATGAGGCGGTTGTTCGTCGCCTCCGAACGGGGACCGCTGCGGCTGGCCCTCATCGGCGCCGACAATCGCCTAGAAGGCGTTTGGCAGTTCAGCGCCGGGCGCGAGAGCCTGGTGGGCGAGCGGTTTCTCGGCCGCGTGCTGACCGTCGATCGAGGGTTGGGAACGGCCTTCGTCGATATCGGTCTGGCGAAGCCCGGATTCCTGCCGCTCTCTGCATCACCCACGCCACCGGTAGAAGGCCAGGCGGTGACGGTGGAAGTCTCCCGCGATCCCGTTGGCGGCAAGGGCGCGCGGCTGAACGGGCGGATCGGCGAGGCTGTCGCCTTGCCGGCCGGCTCGCGGCCGCCGATGCGCCTGAGCCATGATGGCCCGCTGCGCCGGTTGATCGGCAGGTTGGGCGGCGAGGTTTCAGTTCATGCCGATACGCGCCGCGTGGCGGAAGAACTGGCCGCGCTGGCTGTAGACGTCCCCGTCGGCCGGAAGATATCCGTCGAGCATCGTCCCCAGCGAGATTGGCCCCTCAGCATGGTGGAGATCGAAAGCGAGATCGCCGCAGCCCTTGAGCCAAAGGTGGAACTTCACTCCGGCGCCTGGCTTCTGTTTGAGCCCGGACAGACGCTGACGGCTGTCGATGTCAACAGCGGCACGGCCCAAGGGAGTGCTACGAGCAGCAATGGCGAGCGGCTGTGGCTCAAGATCAATCTCGAGGCGGCAAAAGAGATTGCCCGGCAATTGCGCCTTCGCCATATCGGCGGAATCATCGTGGTGGACTTCATCGATGTGAAGGATGCCGTGGCGCGCCGCCAGGTGAGCGAAGCGTTGCGCCAGGCGGTGGCAGACGATTGGGAGCCCTGCTGGGTCGGCGGCATGTCGCGGCTGGGTCTGGTGGAGATGACGCGCCGGCGCGGCGGGCCGACGCTGGCGGAAATGTGGGCGCCGAAAATGCCCCCGGAAATGGGAAGCGAGAAGGGAAAGGACAAATGAACGACAAGATCGCCGATCTCGCGGCACTGCGGGCGAAAAAGCGGCAGGCGAAACGAAAATGTCCGGTCTGCCGCAAGCCCGCGAGCGAGGGTTCGCGTCCCTTCTGCTCCGAACATTGCCGCAGGGTCGATCTCGATCGCTGGCGCACCGAGGCCTATCGCATTCCGGTGGAAGAGAACGATGAGGAAGACAGCGCACCGAAACCTGCGGAAGAGACCGAAGAAGAGAGCTAAGCCTTGATCCGCGCCATCGTCGGATCGTAGAGCGCATTCATGTGAAGGTCGGCCGGCACGCGTTCGTTGGCGACTTCCAGCTCGTACCGGCCTGAGGCCAGCCAGTCGGTAGGCACTCCTTCCTTGTTGCGCACATAGCCGAAGCCGATGTTCTTGGCGACGGTATATCCCCAGCCCGCGCCCGTCAGCCAGCCGACCTGTTTGCCGTCGCGAAAGATCGTCTCGCGTCCCAGCAGCACGATTTCCGGGCTGTCCACGGTGAAACAGGCGAGGCGCTTGGGCGGTGGCTTTTCGCCCTGCGCCACCAGCGCCTCGCGGCCGAGGAAGGGCGTGTTCCGCTTCAGTTTCACCGCCCAGCCAAGGCCCGCCTCCAGCGGCGTGTGGTCGGGTCCGATGTCAGAGCCCCAGGCGCGATAGCCCTTTTCCAGCCGCAGGGATTCGATGGCACGATAGCCGGCATTGGCGATGCCGTGCTTTTTGCCCGCGGCCGACAGCGCCTCATAGACGGCAAGCGCCGTTTCGACTGGCATATGCAATTCCCAGCCGAGCTCGCCGACATAGGTGATGCGCAAAGCCCGTACGGTCGCGCCTGCGATCCTGATTTCGCGCCAGCGGCCGAAGGGGAACGCGGCGTTGGAAACATCGGCGTCGGCGACAGTATCCAGGACCTCGCGCGAGCGTGGGCCCATCAGCGACAGCACCGCATAGGCCGAGGTCACATCGCGCAGCCGCACATCGAGGCCGCCGGGGATGTTGGCCTTGATCCAGGCGAAGTCGTGGGTCGCAAAGCCGGTGCCGGTGACGATGTAATAGCGATCTTCGGCCAGGCGCGAGACGGTGAGATCGCATTCGATGCCGCCGCGCTTGTTCAGCATCTGGGTATAGACGAGGCTGCCCACCGGCTTTGACACGTCGTTTGATGCGATCCATGAGAGCGCCGCTTCGGCGTGGGGACCGCTGACCTCGAATTTGGCGAATGAGGTCTGATCGAAAATCACCACCCGCTCACGGCAGGCGCGATGCTCCTCGCCCACGGGAGCGAACCAGTTCTGCCGGCCGTAGCTATAGATATCGCGCGCTTGCGTGCCGGCCGGCGCGAACCAGTTCGGCCGTTCCCACCCGAGCTTGGAACCGAAGCAGGCACCTTGGGCCTTGAGGCGATCATAGAGCGGGGAGACGCGCGCCGGCCGGCCGCTCTCATACTCTTCATGGGGCCAGGCCATGGTGTAGTGCTTGCCATAGGCTTCCAGCGTGCGGGTCAGGACCCAGCGCCGGTCGCGCTGGAGCTGGCCGAAGCGGCGGATATCCACGGGCCAGAGATCCATCGGCGCTTCGCCCGCGGCAATCCACTCCGCCAGCGCACGGCCGGCGCCGCCGGCGCTCGCGATTCCGAAAGCGTTGAAGCCGGCGCCGACGAAATAGTTCGGGACTTCCGGCGCCTCGCCCAGGATGAAGTTGCCGTCGGGGGTGAAGGATTCCGGCCCGTTGATGAAGCGCTTGATGCCGGCGGTCTCCAGCGCCGGCACACGAGCCAGCGCCTGGGTCATCAGCGGCTCGAAATGATCGGAGTTGGAATCCAGCAGCGCAAAGTGAAACCCCTCGGGAATGCCGTCGAGCGCCCAGGGAATGGGATTGGGTTCATAGCCGCCCATGACCAGGCCACCGACCTCTTCTTTGAAATAGATGAGGCGATCGGGATCGCGCAGTGTGGGCAGGTCGCGCGGCACGCCGGAAATCGGCTCCGTCACCAGATACTGATGCTGCACCGATTGCAGCGGCACCGAGACGCCCGAAAGCAAGCCAACTTCGCGCGCCCATTGCCCGGCGCAGTTGACCACGATGGCACAGCGGATCGGCCCTTGCGGCGTCGCGACGCCGAAGACCTCGCCATTGCGGATCTCCACGGACGTGACGGAGCAATCCTCGATGAACTGCGCGCCGCCGGCCCGCGCACCCTTGGCCAGCGCCTGGGCGATATCGGCGGGATTGGCCTGGCCATCGGTCGGCAGGAAGGCTGCTCCCACCAGATCCGAGATATCCATGATGGGCCAGAGCTTCTTGGCTTCGGCGGGCGTCAGCAGTTCCATCTCGAGACCGAAGCTGTGGGCCGTGGTCGCCTGGCGCTTGATCTCCGTCATGCGCTCGGCATTGCAGGCAAGCCGCAATCCGCCATTACGCTTCCAGCCTGTCGCCTGGCCCGTCTCGGCTTCGAGGCGGTCGTAAAGCTCGACGCTGTATTTCAGCAGCTGGGTGATGTTGGCCGAGCTGCGCAGCTGGCCCACAAGCCCCGCCGCATGCCAGGTGGAACCGCTGGTGAGCTTGGCACGCTCCAGCACCACCACGTCGTTCCAGCCGAGCTTGACCAGGTGATAGGCCGTGCTGCAGCCGATAATGCCGCCGCCGATAATGACGATGCGCGCCTGGGTGGGGAAAGCCATGATCTCCTCAAACCTGTTTGAGCGCGGCGAAGGCGCGTTCGAAGCGCGCCAGGTAATCGGCGGTGTAGGCGGCGTAGTCGAAGGCGATGGTGGAATGGGCTTCCGACACCATGCCCCACATCGTCTCGCGCAACAGCGAGGCGCATTTCATCGCCCGATACCGCCGTTCGAGATCGGCGGTCAACGGCTTCCGGAAATATTCCTCCAGCAGCCAGCGCTCATCGTCCGGCTCGATCTCGTTGTTGGAGGCAAGATTGCCCAGATCGAAGAGCGGGCTGTTGAAGCCGGCATAGTCCCAATCGATCAGCCAGAGGCGCTTGCCGTCATCGATGAAGTTGGCCGGCAGCAGATCGTTATGTCCGAAAACGACATCGATAGGCCCCACCATGGCTTCGAGCTCGGCTGCCGCATCGAGCAGATGGGCAAGTTTGTCGACGTGATGGCTCTTCGCTTCGCGAAGGCTCCCGGCATAGTCCTGCGCAATATGGAAGACCCAGAAGATGAGGGCCGGTCCGCGCAGATGTTTGGGCAGCTCGACATGGCAGCGGCGGATCAAGGGGAGGATTCGCGTCAGCATGGCGTGCGGGCGCACATCCTCGGCGGCCAGCGTCTTGCCCTCGATGAAGCGGAAGACGATGGCGCCGGGCTCGTTATGGATGACGGCAGGTGAGAGTCCCGCCGCCGCGGCGGCGCGGCTCGCCGCCAGCTCATTGAACCGCATCACCTGATGCACGGGAATATCGTCGCCGATGCGCACGACGAAACGTTCGCCCCGGTCGCGCACGGTGAAATTCTTGTTGGTGATTCCGCCGGTCAGGGGCTCAGGCGAAACGCGTCCCGACCAGCAGGAAAGCGCCGCCGCCCGGGCGATGGGGTCCTTCTCGGCCGTCATTTGGATTGCGCGCCCCCGCTTGCCGCAGCCCGCGGCGAAGACCGCGGTTTTGCCCAGTATCCTATAGGCTTAGGGCCGGTGCATCTGCCAATTGGAAGAGCGATTCCGGCGTCTGGACAGCCCAAGGTGGATTCTCTATAAGCGCTAGCCCGCTGGACGCCTCTTGTTGTTTGACATGAGGCGATCAGACGCTTGGCGCCCAGGTAGCTCAGTTGGTAGAGCACGTGACTGAAAATCACGGTGTCGCTGGTTCAATTCCGGCCCTGGGCACCACAGCGCTTTGACCTGCGCGTATGGCCAATTCAAGCCGAGAAACTCCTGCCCTATGCGGATGGAATCGCCTGCCGCAATTCGCCCGCCGCCGCCCGATCCTTACGCGGCCAGATCACGATGGCGAGATAGGGAATCAATATCAGGGCGCCCAGTTCGATGAGATTGTTGTGATAGGCCCATCTGGTCACCTGCGATCCGACCAAGTCGTTCGATGAGGCCGTGGCCAGCAGGAAGCTGAGGGCGAGCAGTGCCAATCCCAACCCCTTCGTGCGCCGGTCGCGCAGCCAATAGGCGGTCAGCAGCGTATAGGGCAGCAGCAAGCTCACGTAATGCGACCGGCTGGTCATGGGCGAGAGCATGAGCATGGCAATGAGAACCAGCGCCCCCTCGGCCGGGATCGTGTCGGGGCGGCGGGCCGAGCGCAGGAGCAGCAGCCCGACGGCGACGACGAACAGCAGTTGCACGCCGTGGAGCACGAGGGGGAAATCGGCCTGCAGGAATGTGCCGTCGACCAGCCGGGCGACGGCCCCGTGGATCGAGTGGTTGAGAGGGTTGGTGCCGGCAAAGAACCCCGTGTTGACGTTTGCCGCGCCTTCGTTCAGCGCGCCGGCGCCGATGTTCCGCAGCCAGGCCACAAAATAGCTGCCGCCGCCTTCCTGGGTGAAGAACAAGTCCGGCAGGAAGGATGCGCCCAGGAAGACCACGGTGAAGGCAAGGGCCGCGGCGAAGCGCCGCCGCAACAGCAAATACGGCAAGAAGAGGAGGGGCGTGGCCTTGAGCGCGGCGGCCACCGCCAGCGATGTGCCGCCGGCAAGATCGCGCCCGCGCGTCAGGCAGAGAAGGCCGCAGAGGATCGCCGGCAGGACAAACAGGTCATAGGCCTGGTTTTCATAGACGGCGAGAATGAATTTCAGGCTGAGGACCAGGCTTATCAGGCGCAGATGGATCAGATCGCGCTCTGGCCATGGGCCCGGGACCAGTTGGCGCGCCAGCGCCTCGGCCAGCCGATAGGAAAGAATTGTCGCGCCCAGGGTGATCAGATACCAGCCCAGATTCCAGACGAAGTCGGAAACCAGGGCGAAGGGAATCATGGTGAAGGCAAACACCGGCGGATAGGTGAACATCGGCGCACAGGTATTCAGCGCCTGTTGGCGCAGCATGCAGTCGCCGCCGAAGGGGTAGAGCGCCATCCCTTCCCCATGCTGGGAGAAGCGGTGGAAATAGAAAATCGCCGCCGCGATGAACACGAGCCAGAGCCCGTGGCGCCGGAACAGTTCACCGCGATTCATGCCCCTCGCTCTCCCCGATCCCCGGCGTCCGGCCTCATCCGGCCCGTCGCATCGCATCGCCAGTCTTATAGCGGATCGACGCCGCTACCGCATGTAAAACGCGGGAACCACGGCAGCGAAAAACGGCCGTATGGATAAGGGGCGGGCGGCCTGTTCTGCTGGGCCGGCGCCTTGTCCGAAATCAAACGCTCAGGCCCAGGTTTTGCCCCGCCTCGTTCATTGTGGAAACGGGACACTCGATTGCCCACCACATCGGATATCAGAGGATTATCGGACTGAGTACCTTGGCCTTGGCCGGCTTCGCGGTGACCGAGAGAAGCAAGGTTATCGCGGGCGGCGTTACCGCCGCAAAGCGAGCGAGCTTTTTCAGCGCCGTCCGCCGATCTTCTGCAGCGTGAGTGGAGGCTTCTTCGGCATCGGTCATAAGGCCACTCGGGCTCCCCGCGTTAAGGTTCGCGACGCTAAACCTCGACCGAGTCCCGCACAACCTGAAACGTTAATTGCAAAAACTTAACAACAAGCCGGCATCGGATCGCGATCATGCGACATCTCTGCCACAGCTGCGCCAAAATTGTCGATGGCCTTCATTTCGCCCTTCCGTGACTCGCTCAAGACGCGAATAATTTTTCCGCGCGTAACAAACATGGTGGGGAAACCAATCGATGGCTAGCTGGCTTGTGGTTTTCGGCTTCTGGGGCTTCAGTGCCCTGATTTGCCTGCCCGTCCTGATGGGAGGGGCTGCGGCGCTCACAGCTTTTGCGTTTCTTTTCCTGCTTCTGGTATTGAGCACATATCTTTACTCCGCGAGCTTTGCGTCGCTGGTAAATCGGCTGATGGGCCGGCGCCGGACGACCTAAGGGCAAGCACGAGTCTTCGCCAGTTTGCGACAGTCGATGTATTGCTGAGGATCGTGGCCGGGCGTAGGCTCAGGGCGACCCAAATTCATGTCGGGGGATTCACATGGCCAAGACCGATAAGACGGACAGCGTACGGGCGGGGGCTGGGAAGTCGGGCAAAGACAAACAGCGCCGGGTGCTGCTGAAAAAACTCGGGCGGTTCGCTGCCGTATCGGCACCGACGGTGACACTTCTGTTGGCCGCCAAAGCAAAGCCAGGTGTTGCACAAACATCAGGCTGCATTCCGGCGCCAAGCAGCAGCAGAGCGTTCAAGACCCGCATCGGGCCAGTCCATGGGGCTGCGGTTCTGGCCGCTGTCACGACTTTGCCGATCAAGCTGCGGCACGGGTAGCAACCCGGCTGAGCAAACCGGCCGTCGAGCGTCGACGGTCGAAGTCCTCACAGCATGCCGGGCAAGTCTTTTCACTTGCTCGGCCGCTGGTGGAAGTTTGTCCGGGCCGCTGATTCCGCTGGCGGCCGGATGGGCCTGTCAGACCGCAACTCCAGCGCCTAGATTTGCAGCATGGCGGCGTCCGCGACGATCACCTTTATCCTGAATCATCGGGCCGGTACGGGCCGCGCGCTGGAACTGCAAGCCACCATCGAGAAACTGGCGCAAGGAACCGGGCTCGCCGCGCACATCCTTATGGCGAAAGAAGGCGCCGATCTAGCAGAGCTGGCGCGCAAAGCAGTGAGAGACGGTGCGCGATCCGTCATCGCCGGCGGCGGTGATGGAACGGTCAGCGCCATTGCCGGTGCGCTGGTCGGCTCCGAGGTTTCGCTTGGCGTACTGCCGCTGGGCACGCTCAATCACTTCGCCAAGGATATGGGCTTGCCGCTCGGCGAGGAAGACGCGGTGCGCGCAGCACTGGCGGCCCATCTGGCATCGGTCGATGTCGGCGAGGTCAATGGGCGCATCTTCCTCAACAATTCGAGCATCGGCCTTTATCCCCGGATCGTTCGCTTCCGTGACGCCGAACGCCGCAAGGGCCGCAACAAATGGCTCGCCTTCCTCCACGCCATTTTTTCCATCCTGCGCCGGCATGGTCTGTTCCATGTCGAACTGCAGATCGATGACATCCAATCCGTGTCGCGGCGCACGGCCTTCGTCTTCATGGGCAACAACGAGTATGAAAAGACCGGGCTCAATATCGGTGCCCGGCTGCGGCTGGACGGCGGCAGTCTCTGGCTATGCCTTCCGCGGCGAGGTGGTCGGGCCGATCTGCTGCGGCTGGCGGTTCTGGCTCTGCTCGGCCGGCTACAGGATCGCGATCTCCAATGCCTCACCGCCGCCGCGGTGGCGATAAAAACCCACAAGAAGCAGCTCGACGTCGCGCTGGATGGCGAGGTCTTTCGCATGACCGTGCCGCTCGCCTATCGCATCCGCCGCCGCGCGCTCAAGGTGATTGTGCCGGCGGCCGCCGATGGCGCCAAAGAAAAAGCCTCGCCGAAGCGGGGCTGAGTGACCGCGTGATGCTAGGGCCGAGCTTCCAGCACCAGATTGAAGGGCGTTTCCGTTGCGCGGCGGAAGCGGCCGAATCCTCCTTGGGTGACCACTTGGCGCAGGCGGGCCTCGCCCGCCTGCGCGCCTAATCCCAGCCCTACTTCCTGGCTCAACGACGCCGGCGTGCAAATCATCGTCGAGGCCGCATAGAAGATGCGGCCAATGGGATTCATGTTGTCCTTCATCTCGTCATTGGCGAACGGCTCGACAATCAGCCATGTGCCATCCGGCTTCAGGGATTTGCGGACGTGACTAGCGGCACCCACGGGGTCGCCCATGTCGTGCAGGCAGTCGAAGAATGTGACGAGGTCGAAATCCTTGCCCGGGAAATCCTTGGCAGAGGCAGTTTCGAATTTGATGTTGGCGCTGGTACCGGCGTCGGCGGCGGCACGCTTTGCCTTTTCTATCGATGGCCCATGATAGTCATAGCCGACGAATTCAGACTTCGGGAAGGCCTTGGCCATGATGATCGTCGACGAGCCATGTCCGCAGCCGACATCCGCGACACGTGCGCCGCGCTTCAGCTTGTCGACGACGCCGCCAAGCGCCGGCAGCCAGGTTTCGACAAGATGCGCCGCGTAGCCGGGCCGGAAGAACCGTTCGGTGCCGCGAAAGAGGCAGGCGTCGTGCTCGTGCCAGCCAACGCCCTTTCCGGTCTTGAAAGCTTCGGTGATCTTCGGTTCATCGCGCCACATCGACTGGATGACCTCGGCAAACCCCGGCATGAAAACGGGGCTCGCTTCATTGGCGAAAACCATTGCCTGCTCGGGCGAGAGGGAATACTTGCCGCCCCCTTCCGGATCATAGGTGACGTAGCCGGCGGCGGCCTGGGCGGCCAACCATTCCCGAACATAGCGTTCGGTCGTGCCGGTGGCTTTTGCCAACTCAGCCGAGGTGAGCTTTCCGCCAGCGAGTTCCTTGTAGAGACCCAGCTTGTCGCCAATGATCATGAGCGCTGCCGTCATTGCGCCTCCCATCTCGCCTACCATTTTGCCGACAAATTCGTGCAGTTTGCTTTCATCCAAAGCCATGGCAGCCTCCTGGAAAATTACTTTGGGTTGTGGGAATACCGCTCGACGCTGGAGGCGCCGACTGATTCCACAACTATGCGCCCGACAGGGATGCGGAAATGTGACCACAAAGTGGTTCGAGAATATTAACCCTTCTCGACGGCGAGCCTAGAGGAGGGATGGCTGGTCGGGCGGGTAAGTGATGTGCTTGCCTTCGACCTGCGCAAACGGGGTCAGCTTGTGGTAGCGCCAGCTGGCAGCCGAGAGGATTTCAACGACCGGGATCTCGCGCACGGCCAGCGCATCGGCCACGAGCGAACGGTGGCATCGCCACGGTACGGCCTCGGCGCACATGATCGCGGTAGGGCGCAGGCGGGCCTCGGCAATCAGCTCGTCAAGCCCGCGCCGGAAATCGTCCGTTTGCATGTAATCGGCGTAGCCGCGGAAACTCGTATTGCGCCAACCCGTATTGGGTGAATCCTTGCGCGCATGCCGCAAGCCCCCGAGAGCGCCTAACGAAACATAACCAATGCCGTGCGCGCGCAGTGACGTGTCCAGGGTATCGCCATTGAACTGTGGGTTATGGCGCGATCGCGGCATCGTACGGATGTCGGCGAGGCATTCGATGCCATAGCGCTGCAGCAGACCGATGAACGCCTCGAGCGGCAGCGTCGAATGCCCGAGCGTAAAGATCGTGTCTTGCGGCCAATTTTCGCCAGGCGTCATGACGTCCATATTCGCGCTTTCGTCCGCCCTTCAACACCGGCGTGATCCCAGCACTCTAATTTGTCATACTGTTGCCGCCGGCGGCTTCTCCATCGAGGCTGCGCGCCGCCGGGTTGCATGTTCATCACAGGGTGGCACCAATGAACGCACCGAATCCGAACAAGGCGCTCTGGGAAAAAGGAGATTTCACGCGCATCGCCGCCAGCATGCGTGAAAGTGGTGAAGCGCTGGTTGCCTCCCTGGGGATCGAGAAAGGGCAGAAGGTTCTCGATCTTGGGTGTGGTGACGGTACGACGGCCGTGCCGGAGGCAAGGCTCGGCGCCGACGTCCTCGGGGTCGATATCGCACGCAACCTGGTTGAGGCCGGCAATCGCCGGGCAAAAGAGATGGGCCTGGCCAATCTCCGCTTTCAGGAGGGCGATGCAACCAATCTCTCCGCGCTATCGGATAAGACCTTCGATCTCGTCGTCAGCATCTTCGGCGCCATGTTCGCGCCCAAGCCATTCGACGCGGCTAAGGAGATGGCGCGGGTGACCAAGCGTGGCGGCCGAATCGTCATGGGCAACTGGATTCCCAACGATCCAACCCTGGTCGCCCAGATACTGAAGATCAGCGCCGCCTATACGCCCCCGCCGCCGGAAGGCTTCATCAGCCCGATGACCTGGGGAGTCGAGGCCAATGTCATAGAGCGCTTTGGCGGGGCCGGCGTGGCGAAGGAGAACATCGCCTTCCAGCGCGATACCTATCGTTTCAATTTCCCCGGCGAACCCGCCCGCCTCGTCGATCTATTCCGGCTCTATTACGGCCCGACCATGAACGCCTTCGACGCGGCGGAGAAGAACGGCAAGGCCGACCAACTGCACAAAGAGCTGAACGCCCTGTTCGAAAGCCAGAATACCAGTAAAGACAAGAACGTTACCTCAATTCCGGCGACGTTCCTGCGGGTGACGCTTACGGTGAATTAGAGGGCGGGGCGTACCGGCGGCCGATTTGGCGTCGGCGGGCGCGCACGCGATTCACCATCGCCCGTGGCGCCGATTCCAAGCATACAACGCGTCGGCGAACCGGTCATAGGTCCAGCGGGCCAGCCTCGACAGGCCAGGCACGGTCAATAAGCGGCCGAGCCAGCGCCGGCCGGGCGTCTCCAGCCACAGGGCTGAGAAGGCATCGGCACCGATATGGAGTTTGCCCTGGTCATCTTCGACGTAAAGCTTGCGCCGCACCGCCTCCACGGCGATGCCGGGCTCGGCCAAGACCTCGGGCCGGCCGACGATGTCGCACCACTCGATATCCTTGCCAGTGTCGCCGGCACGCATCGCCTCGCGCTGATTGGCGACGCCGGCACGGCAAACCGGGCAAGCGCTATTATAGTAAACTCGTCGCGTGTTCATGGCCGGCAGCCTCGGGTGTTCCAGCTTGGCTGATCATGCTTTATGTCGCGTTTGTCATGGAGACGATCAAGACCACGTTTCGCACCGATATTCCGCTGGATTATTGCCTGAAACATTTCTATTAGGCCCGGCAGGCGGAAATGCTGCCCTTCTGCCAGGTCGAACATGACGGGCT
>DASXQK010000221.1:0-15308 GCA_036493015.1 Dongiaceae bacterium
CAGCGCCGGCCGCCTCGCGTGGTGCGGTCCATTGGGCCGAAGCCTTCCTGCTGGCGGCCATTGGCATCGGCTGTGTAGGGATAGCCTGCTTCGACGCCGGCGCGGACGAAGGCCTCGGCCAGAGGCGAGCGCTCGAGGCGCGGCGCCGAAACAGAAAGCGGGCCATCGCCGCCGCGATAATCGTCCGCCCCCTTCTCATGGCGCTGGGCGCGTTTGAAATAGGGCAGTATCTCGGCGTAGGACCAGCCGGAGAGGCCCTGCTGCGCCCAGTGGTCGTAGTCGCGGGCATGGCCGCGCACATACATCATGCCGTTGATGGAGGATGAGCCGCCGAGCACACGCCCGCGCGGATGGCCGAGCCGGCGGTTATCCAGGAAAGGCTCGGGTTCCGATGTATAGGCCCAGTTGAAGCGCTCGGAGGACAGCAGGGTCCCCATGCCCGATGGCATGTCGATTGCCCAGCTCTTGTTGACCGGGCCAGCCTCCAGCAGCAGTACGCGAATATCGCTGTCTTCGGTTAGCCGCGCGGCCAGCACGCAGCCCGCCGAGCCGGCACCGACGATGACGTAGTCGTAGCCCGTAGAATTCTTGCCGGCCTTCTCGGCGCTCACGGATGAATGGCCTGATACACCAGCTTGTGGAAGTGATGCACCAGATGCTCGCTCTCATTGCCGCGCTCGGGATCGACCATGTAGCGGCCCTGATCATAGCCGAAGGAGCGCAGCCCCTTCTGCTGGGTGACGTTGAGCTGGATATCTTCAGGCCCCAGTTCCTGGTTCATCCAGCGAATGGCGGCATCGGTCACCTTCGGGCGCGGCCGGTCGGGCGCGTAGTAGCCGAAACGCAGCAGCGACTTCTCCGGCTCCAGCGGTATCATGATGAAGGTGCCGAGCATGTCGGTGAAGGGAAAGCAGTAGAACGTCGTGTTCGGCCAGAGGCCGATATTGAAGAACCAGTCGGTCTGGTAGCTGGCACCGGCGAGGCTCTCGCCATAGGCCGAATTCACGCCCGGCCTCGGCGGCGCCATATAGGTCCACCATTTGTCATGGTCCTTCAGCCGGTATTGCTTGAAGTCGATCAGGCCTGCGAGATGCTTGTGCACCGGGCCGGAACGGTCGAAGTGATAACCCTCGACGGAGTTATCCATGATGACCTTCCAGTTGGCCGGCACGATGACATCAACCTCATCCACCAGCCTCAGCCCATCGAGATCAGGGAAGAAGCGGCGCATCTCGGCATCGAAGCCGCTGCTTATGCTGGCGAGCGGCTCCGCGGCGGGATCGAGGTTGACGAAATAGAATCCGGCGAGCTGTTCGAGCTTGACGGGACGCAGGCCGAAGCGGCTGGCATCGAAATCGTCGAGCCGCTCGCTGCGCGGCGCGCGCTTCAAGCTGCCGTCATGGGCATAGCACCAGGAGTGATAGCCGCAGCGCAGCAGGCTCGGCACCCGCCCGCGCCGCTCCAGGATCAGCCGGTTGCCGCGATGCTGGCAGACATTGTGGAAGGCCCGCACCGTGCCATCCTGGCCGCGCAGCAGGATCACGCTCTGATCGAAGATATCGAGGCAGACGAAATCGCCGGGCTCGGAAAGCTCGCTGCGATGGGCGCCGAGATGCCAGCCCTTGTAGAAGATGGCCTCGCGCTCGCGCGCATAGACCTCGGGATCGTAGAAGAAGCGGGCCGGCAGGGTCAGCGCATGGGCAGGATCGCCCACCTCCCAGGTAATTTTCTTTTCGATCATAGTGGCGGCCTCCCAATTCAGGGCGCGGTTCTCGGAGGGATGGTAGGAGCGGGGGCTATGCGGGCTTGATCAATTACGTCATAGTGCCGTCGTATATGGTCAAGTCGGTTCAGGGCCCACAAACCTCCGCGCGGCGTATCGGCATCCTGCTGTTGCCGAGCTTTTCCCACCTGACGCTGTCATCGCTGACGGAACCGCTGTTCGTGGCCAACTGGCTTTCGCAAAGCCAGCGCTATCGCTGGCGGCTGCTGTCGCTGGAAGGGACAAGCGTGGAAGCCAGCAGCGGCCTTCGGGTTCGCGTCGATGGCGGAATCGGCGAGGATGACCGCTTCGATGCGGTCTTCCTGCTGGCGAGTTTCGAGGCAAAACGCCATGCGGCCGATCGCCATCTGAGGGCCTGGCTGCGCAAGCAGGCGCGCCACGGCGCCGAACTCGGGGGCATCGAAACCGGCAGCGAGGCGCTGGCCGCGGCGGGGCTGCTCGCCGGATATGAGGTCGCCACCCATTGGGACAATCTGCCCGGCTTCCAGGAGCTCTATCCCGATTGCCGCGCCTCGAGCCGGCTCTATACCATCGAGCGCGGGCGGCTGACCTGCGCGGGGGCGAGCGCCGTGCTGGACATGGCGATCGCCTGGATCGGCTCTCATCACGGGCCGGCGCTGGCAAGCGAGATCGCCCAACACCTGCTGCTGCGCTCACGCCCGGCGGGCGACGATCAGCTCACCGCGTCTGCCGGCAAGGCCCAGCCCCTGCTCCAGCGGGTGCTGGCGCTGATGGAGCAGACCATCGAAGAGCCGCTCTCCTGTGCAGCACTCGCGCGCCGCCTGAAGGCGAACCCGCGGCGGCTGCAACGTCTGTTTCGCCGCGAGCTCGCCAGCACGCCCTCGCAGCAATACCGGAAACTGCGCCTCGCCAAGGCCCATGCGCTGCTGCAGCAGACCGATCTGTCGGTGACGGAAGTGGCCTTCAGCGCCGGCTTTTCCTCGCCGGCCCATTTCTCGCGTCTTTATCGGCGCAGCTTCGGCCGCCCGCCCAGCGCCGACCGCAAGCAGACCACCGATGCGCCCGTCTTGCGCCGGCGCGCCTGATCGCGCCGTCATCCTTTCTTGTCTATGCTCTCGGCATAACCGAAGGGTGAGCCGATGAACGAGAACGCCCTGGGCCAGAAACGCAGCGGCCGGGCCGCCCGCCAGGCCGCGCGTAAATCGGCGAAGTCCAGCGCCGTGCGCCCGGGCCTCGAAGGCGGGTCCGGGTTCGAAAAGGGTGTCACCACCACCATCGTGGTGCTGGCCGGTGGCAGTTTCGTCAGCGAATGCGCCGGTATGCTGGCGAGCCTGATCGGCGTCTCCTATGAAGCGTTGGTGGCGGATAACGACATGCTGGGCTCTGTGATGCGCACCTTGCGCGGGATCGAGGTGAATGAGGAGACCTTGTCGGTCGAGGTGATGCGCGAGGTCGCATCGGGTGCCGGTCATTACCTCGGCCATGCCGAGACGCTGGAGAAGATGGAGAGCGAATATCTCTATCCGCGCATTGCGGACCGGCGCAGCCCGGAAGCCTGGCGCGAAGCGGACGCGCTGGACATCCACGAGGTCGCCCGCCAGTGCGTGCGCGAGACGCTCTCGAAACACTATCCGAACTACATCGATCCCAGGATCGACGAAGAGATTCGCGCGCGTTATCCGATCAAGCTGCGAACGGACGACATGCGCGCCGGCAACGGGCGGTGGTAGCTGTGCTCAGCTTTGCAATTTTGCGTTCGCTGAATCGTAAACCGGGCCAGCTAGCACCGTCGCCGAGAAGTCCTCGCCGAGCATGATGACATCGAGTCGCGTATCCGCTGCGGCGCAATCCGGCTCAACGAAGGCGAAAGCCAAGGTCTTGCCCTGGCTTCGTCCGAAGGCGCCCGACGTTACGGTCCCGACCAGCGTTCCCCTGGCGTAGACAGGCTCCGAGCCGATCACATCCCGATCCGTCGTGTCGATGGCCATGTAGACCAGCCGCCATCTCGGGGATTTCGCCCGCTGCGCCAGCAGGGCATCGCGTCCGATAAAGTCGCCCTTTTTGAAATCAACGAAGCGGTCCAAACCTGCTTCCAACGCCGTGCTTTCCGGCGTCAGTTCCGTTCCGAAGCCCCTGTAACCTTTTTCGATCCTTAGCGCATCGAGGGCGTAAAGGCCGAAATCAGTCAGCCCGAATTCAGCCCCAGCCTGCTTCAACGCGTCATACAGCTTTCCGGTTTCCTCAATCGGACAGTGAAGCTCCCAGCCAAGTTCGCCCGCATAGGAAACACGCAACGCCCATGACCTGACGCCGCCTGCTTCGATTTCACGCGCCGAGAGCCAGGGAAACGCCTCGTTGCCGAGATCGGCATTGGTCAATCGGCCAAGAATGTCGCGGGACCGCGGGCCCGTCAGCACCAGGCAGCCACGTCGCCCCGTAATATTCTCGATGCTCACGTCTTCCAATGGACGTTTTGCCTGCATGAGGAGATCAGCGACCCGCGGCTCGGCCGAGGCGCCGGTCAGAACGTAGAATGCCTCATCGGCGAGCCGGGTCACGGTCGCTTCGGCCTGGATATGGCCTCGATCGTTCAAAATATGTGCGAGAACGATGCCGCCGGGCTTCGTCGGCATCCGGTTTGCGAACAATCGGTTCAGCATTCTTTCCGCGTCGCGGCCGTGAATTTCGAACTTTGCAAAGCTCGTAAGGTCGAGGAGCCCGGCTTTTTCGCGGACGGCCTTGCATTCACGACTGACGGCATCAAAGGCGGTGCTGCGACGGAGATTGGGGATTTCGCTGATGCCCGGAGCAGCGAACCACTTTGGCCTTTCCCAACCGAACGTTTCTCCGAATACAGCGCCCGCCCGCTTGAGGCGCTCGTGGAGGGGCGACGTGCGGAAGTCGCGCGGCGCGCGATGCTCGAATCCGGGCGCGTGATACTCAAAGAGATGCTGGGTCGCCTCGACGATGCGGTTGCGGCCGAATTCCTCCGCGTGGAAATCGCCGAAACGGCGTGGATCGAAGGGTAGCGGATTGACCTCGGCCGTCCCGTGGACGAGCAGTTCGGCGAGCAGCTTGCCGCAGCCGGCGCCCTGTGCGATGCCGATCGCAGCCCCGCAGGCCAGCCAAAGCTTGTGATGGCCGGGCGCTGGTCCGACGAGCGGAACGAGATCCGGCGTATGGGCGATGAAGCCCGCGATCACGCGCTTCACCCCGGCCTCGGCGAACAGCGGAATGCGATTCATCATCAGGTCCAGCCATGGCGTCACTCGATCCAGTTCCGGCTCCAACAGATCGTGGTCGAAGCTCCAGGGCACGCCGTCGGGATAGACGAACTGCGCGCCCTCGGTTTCATACGGGCCGCCGAGAAGGCCCTTCTGGTCCTGGCGGAAATAGGAGGATGATGTCGGATCGCGGACAACGGGCAGCTCCGATGAACGCCGACTGAGTTCCGGAATTGATTCCGTGATCAGATACTGATGCACCATGTTGATTGTCGGCACCTTCAACCCCAGCCATGCGCCGACCTGCGGCGTGTAGAATCCCGCCGCCAGCACCAGGTGTTCGCAAGCGATGCTCCCTTTATCGGTTACCAGCTCCCACTCGTCGCCGCGTCGCTGAATGCCCGTTGCCAAGGTGTGGCGGTAAATCTGCGCCCCCATGTTGCGCGCCCCGGCTGCCATGGCGCTGGTGGCGCTCGCTGGATCGACATAGCCGTCATTGGGCGTATAGCAGCCCCCGACGACATCATGGGTCGCGAGATAGGGATGCAGCTTTCGGATTTCATCGAGACCGACCAGGTGGAATTCGAAGCCTACTTGCCTGGCAATTCCACCGACGTGGCGATGCCAGTCCATTTCGGCTTCGTCGCGCGCCAGCCGAATGCTGCCAGGACGCCGCCAGCCCGTCGGCTGGCCGGTCTCCGCCTCAAGGCGGCTATAGAGTTCGGTACCGTAGTGATGGATTCGCGCCAGGCCTAGATCGCCCACAAAATGCGGGACGTTGCCGGCGGCATGCCATGTTGTACCTGAGGTCAACTCACCTTTTTCAACCAACACCACATCGTTCCAGCCTTCGCGCGCGAGATGGTAAAGCACGCTCACGCCGAAGATGCCGCCGCCCAAGACCACGACGCGCGCATGAGATTTCATGGGAGCCTCCCGGATAATTTTTGATTGTGGTCAGATGTGGCGGTTACTTCCGCCGTCGACGAGAATGTTCTGTCCTGTGATGAGGAATATGGCTCGTGTTGTTGACTACCGCGTCGACGCGCCCGTAGGAACCGACAGCGAGGTCGCTTCTTCTAGAGAAGCGCTCTGGCAGCCTAAAGAGTGTCTATTAAAATAGACGGCCCGAACCAGAGTCAATCGCGCGCCTACGCGCATTCTTGTCCGGAAAGGGTGCCTCGCTAGCCGTGGTTATGCGCGGGAGCCGGCACACGGTGCCCCAGCACATCGACAACCGTGCTGCCGACAACAAGGAGCGAGCCGATGGCTTCGCGCCAGCCGAAGGGTTCACCCGCCAGCAAGGCGGCAGTGATGATGCCGACCACAGCCTCCAGCGAAAAGATCAGGCTGACGCGCGAGGGCGGCAGGTATTTGGCGCTCCACAGCCAGAGCCAGTTGATCGGTACGATCATCACCAGCGCATAGACGATCAGGCTCAGCAGCAGCGTGCCGGAAACCGCCGGCACGGGTCCTGCCAATCCGGCGGGCAGCAGGATCAGCACGACGGCGGAAACCACAACACAGCCAGCCATGGTCGCTATCGTCTGGGCCCTGGCGCTGACGGCCGGCGCTTCATAGACCCGGAGCGAGCCATAGGCGAAGACGACTCCGGACAGCAGCGCCAGCCAGTCGCCCGCATTGCGCGGCCAGGGCAGCCCATGCTCGCTGCCCAGGATCACCAGCATGCCGGCGATACACATGGCGATTGCGAGCAGCCGCGGCGGCGACAGGCGTTCGCCCAGCACGAAGCGGCTGAGAATGGCGCCCCACATCGGCGCGACATAGAACAGCAGCAGGGTGCGGACCACATCGGTCAGCAGCATGCTGGCGCAATAGAGACCCAGCGCGCCGCCATTCAGCAGGCCGCTATAGAGGATCGAGCCGATCAGGCGGCGATCCCATTTGTCCCGCCAGGGCAATAGCGGCAGCAGGAGCAATAGCGAGACGAGGGCGACAGCCAACCCCGCCCAGGCGCTTTCCAGCCCCTGGCGCGCGAAGTAGCGCAGCGGCAGCCAGTTGAATCCGGCGGCGGTAGCGGCACCGAACAGCATCACCGTCGGCCAGATCCCGGCCGGCCGCAGAGCTGCACCGCGCTCCATGAATTGCCCCCGTAATCGAAATCGCGGGGCGATAGTGATGGCTGGCGGCCGCTGCGGCCAAGGAAAATCGGCGCCTAACTCAGGCGCGAACTCACGCCATCCGCCAGACAGATCTCGCTGATGGCAAGACCGGGCGCCTTCACGCGCGATGGGAAGACCTGCTTCAGCCGATCCTCGTGCACGGGCACGACGCGCCGGCGCTCATGCCCCACGGCCTGCAGCATCGCCTCGGTTGCCAGAAGCAGATTGGTCTGGCTGCCAATGGCAAAGCCGATGGGAAGATAGGGCTCGCCGTTCCCCGCTGTAGCACCCGTGCCGCCAAGATTCTCATAGGCATAGACAAGATCGCCGGCCAAAACCCACACATCCTCCGACGGCTGCTTGCGGTCGTTGCGCAGCTCGACCCAGAGCGAGGCGAAGCTGTGGGTGTCGGGTGCCAGATGAAGATCGATACCGGGCAGCACGTTGGCCATGTCGCTCGTCACCAGTGTCAGGCGCCCCTGGCGCGCGAGTACCGCACCCCTGGCGAGATCGCCGGGGTCGATGGCGCTGGCAATGACTTGTAGCCGTTCGGGCAAAGCCAGCGCCCAGATGGATTTCTCGATCTCCTGCTCGGCGATATAGAAATGCGCGTTGGGGAAGGCCTCGACATTGCCGAAATGGTCGAAATGGGCGTGGGTGATGAAGACCGTGTCCACATCCTCCGGCCTTAAGCCGCAGAGCGCCAGCGCCTCGCGCGGCCCGTGCCAATGCTCCACGCCATAACGCACCGCCAGCGTCTCGCCGAAATCGCTGTGGTTGTGGCCGACATCGACCATCGCCACATGATCCTTCGACTGCAGCACGACATAGGCATAGGGCATGGCGCGGAAGCCCTGGTTATAGGCGCCATAGACGATGCTGCCGGTCTCCGTCTTCGGCTGGGATGCATACTCCAGAACCCAGATGGAATAATCGGCCATCGGATCGCCCTAATGCGCACCGGCGCAGCAGGCACCGGTGAAGTCGACGATGGCCAGGCCATGTTGCGGGCAGCTCGCCTCTTGGAGCAGCCTGCGGATGGCGGCGAGCTCGCCTAGCAGGTGGGGCAACTCTCCCTCATCGGTGAGGCTCCGAGCAAAGCGGCTCTCGAGACGCTCAAGCAGCGCACCGATGCGCTTGATGCTTCCCGAGACAGCAGCAGCCGTTCGCGAGCGGAACGCCAGATCGCTTTCGATTGCGTCCAGCAATTCGCGCCATTGTATTTGCGCTACCCGGAGATGGCCGCGCTGGCGATCGAGGTCGCTGCCGGCGTTGGCCAGCAGCAGCAGGCCCGCCATTTGTCCCAGCAGCCGCACGGCGCCGTTATAATGTGGCTGCAGCATTAATTGCTGCTGTGCGGCCTGATCGCTTTGCTGAAGAGCGGGTTGCATAGGCTAATGCCCCGCCCCCACAGCACCACTCGGCGCCTGCCGGCTTTCGCACCAGGCGCGGATAATGCGATCGGCGATCATGGCGACCAGCGAAATGGCGAGGCCGGCGGTAAGGCCGAGGCCGGCATCGGCCTTGCTGAGGGCAACATAGACCCGCTGGCCAAGATCCTGGGTTCCGACCATGGCAGCGATCGCCAGCATGGAGAGGGCCGCCATGATCGTCTGATTGAGACCCAGCATGACTACGGGCATGGCAAGCGGCAGTTTCACCTGCCAGAGAAGCTGGCGCGGCGTACAGCCCATCTGGCGCGCCGCCTCGACCACATCGGGCCGCACATTGCGGATACCGAACTCGACATAGCGAATGGGCGGTACGATGGCATAGAGCATGACCGCGATCAGCGCCGTGAACTCACCCACCTTGAAGAACATCAGGCAGGGAATCAGGAACACGAACTGCGGCATGGTCTGCAGCGTGTCGTTGATCGGCCGCAGGAAGGCCGAGAGGCGGTCGCTATGGGCCGCCCACATGCCAAGCGCCCCGCCAATGAGCAGACAGAGCAGCACGGCAAGCCCGCAGAGATATGTGGAGCGCATCAGCGGCGCCCAAAGATTGGTCAGCAGGATGAAAGCGAGCCCTGCGATGGCGAAGATGGCGGTGCGCCAACCGCCGACGCGCCAGGCGAGCAGCGTCGTCATGCCGATAAAGGCAGGCCAGGGGAAGCTGGAGAAGCCGTAGTAGAAGAATGTGCCGCCGACGATGAGCGCGAACGCCGCCCGCCAGCCGAAGCGCCAGGCCAGCAAGCCCGCGATGGCCGCAATGATCGCGACATAAATCGAGATTACCGTCGGCGTCAAAGCGATCCCCCAGGATACCGGCGTCACCGCGCCCACCATGCCGATGCGCAAGGGCAGCATGAAATAATAGAGCAGCCCATTCTTGAAGGTCTCAATGGCGTTGCCATAATCGCGCACCAGATTGAGGATGCCGTGATTGACCGCATTGATCTGGTCGATCCACTGATTGCTCGGCGGCAGCGGATTACCGCCCTCCGGCGCGAAGAATCGCAGCAGTGCTCCGAAGACGACGATGCCAGCGAGCAGCCCGACCAGGGTCCAGCCCTGGGGCCAGGGGCGCCTGCCGCCGCTGGCCTTGATGGCGCGGTTGCGGGCGAAGCCCAGCGTGATGCGGTCGATCATCATGGCGAGCAGCGCAATCACGGCGCCGGAAAGCAGGCTCTGTCCGAACTCCGCCTTGCGCATGGAAGAGAGCACTTCCCAGCCGATATCCTCGAAGCCGCCGATGATCGAGGCAATGATGACGACACTCAGCACCGCCATGGTGGTCTGGTTAACGCCCACCAGGATTTGCGGCATGGCCGCAGGTACTTCCACATGCCAGAAGCGTTGGCGCCTGGTGCAGCCGCTCATGGTGCCGGCTTCGGTGATTGCGGCTGGCACCTGCTGCAGGCCCAGCAGGGTATTCCGCACCATGGGTGGAATCGCATAGATCGCGCTGGCGATCAGGCCCACCACAGGACCGAAGCCGAACAGCAGCAGCAACGGGATCAGATAAGCGAAGGCCGGCATGGTCTGCATGCAATCGAGCAACGCCTCGACTGCCGATCGGGCCTTGGGCAGGCGAAACGCCACAACGCCAAGGCCAAATCCGATGACGAGGGAAAGCGGGACTGCGAGCAGCACCAGCGCCATGGTGTTCATGCTTTGCATCCAATAGCCCACGCCAACCAGATAGAGCAGGGCGATGGTGCAGAAGAGGGCGAGCCGCCAGCCGCTGGCGCTGAGTGCGAGTACGCCGACGAACAGGATCATGGCCGGCCAGGGCAACCACTGCAGGATGGCGCGCAGGCCCCGCATCGGCCCATCCAGGGACCAGGAGATGGCGCGGAAGATCGGCTGGAACAAATGGGTAAACCAGTCGGTAGCGACGTCGATCACGGCGGCGACGGGCAGTACCCATTCCGGCGGATAGGCGGTGACCCACGGCAGCGCCCCCGCGAAGGCGAGGCAGAAGGCGACGAAGGCAAACATCGCCAGCCACAGGATCAGCCCGTTTTCGATGCGAGGAGCAGCACCCAGATCGACGCTGAGCGGGGAGGCGGTCATCGATCCTTGCGTCGGGCGCGATCGCGCGAGAGCACGTCGAAGACGGCGGCGGCATTGAACCCGCCCAGCGGCTTGCCGTCGATGCCGTCGACGGCAAAGCCGGCGCTGCCCGCCGCCAGCCGCGGCACCAGGTCTTCGAGCTTCGTCGTCTCGGGAATGCGCTCGGCAAACGTGCCGTTGCCGGCGTGAGCGCCGGCCTCGGCCTTCACCAGATCGCCGGCGGAGATGATGCGCATCAGCGGCACGTCCTCGGTGAACTCGGCGACATAGGCGTCCACCGGGTTCAGCACGATGTCGGCGGGCCGGCCGATCTGGATGACCTCGCCCTCGCGCATGATGGCGATGCGGTCGGCAAGGCGAAACGCCTCGAGGATATCGTGGGTAATAAAGACGATCGTCTTGTGCAGCATCTTCTGCAGGCGCAGGAACTCATCCTGCATTTGCCGGCGGATGAGGGGATCGAGCGCGGAGAAGGGCTCGTCGAGGAACCAGAGCTCCGGGCCGACGGCGAGCGAGCGGGCGATGCCCACGCGCTGCTGCTGGCCGCCGGAAAGCTGATGGGGGAATGAGCGTTCGCGGCCCTGCAAGCCGACCAGATCGATCATCTCGCGCGCCCGGCTTTGGCGCTGGTTTTGGGATTGGCCCTGGATGCGCAGCGGAAAGGCGACGTTGTCCAGAACCGTCAGATGCGGCAGCAGGCCGAAATTCTGGAAGACCATGCCCATGGCGCGCCGGCGAAGTTCGATCAGCTGCTGGGGCGTTGCCTTCAGCAGGTCGTCGCGATCCAGCAGGACCTCGCCGCTGCTGGGTTCCACCAGCCGCGAGAGACAGCGCACCAGGGTCGATTTGCCGGAGCCGGAGAGCCCCATGATGACGAAGATCTCGCCGACATGGACGTCGAAACTGGCGTCGATGACGGCGGCGAGATGGCCCGTCGCCTGGAGCTGCTGGCGAAGCTCGGCATGATCGCCGCCATTCGCGCCCCCAGCGGGTAACTTCCCCTTGCCGGCATAGCTCGCCGCCTGCGGACCGTAGATCTTCCACAGGTTGCGGCAGGAAAGTTTGATCGCCCCGTTCGGGTCGCTCATGGCGGCTCAGCCAACTTGCAAAAGCGGACGGCCGGCGCTGGCTCGACTCTCCAGCGCCGGCCCTCCGATCAGCGTCGCTGGCTTACGATTGCGCCGCCTGGACCCAGGGCTTCCAGAGCGACTCATGGGAATCGATCCATTCCTTGGTCACGGCATCCAGATCCTCGCCCTTCTTGTCGACGCGCAGCATCATCTTCTGCTGATCCGTAGCATCGACGGTGAAGGATTTGAGGAAGGCGTAGGCGGCCGGCCAATCCTTGTCGAAGCCGGTGCGCACGATCTTGTCGACATCCGGCGGGGTGATGCAGTGGGCATTATCCTGCGTCTTGCAGGGCGGCATCTTTACCCAACTCACATCGGCCTCCGCCAGCGCGTAATGCGGCGCCCAGAACATCATGACCAGCGGCTTCTTGGCGGCGACGGCCGATTCGAGCTCGGCGACGAGCGCGCCTTCGGAGCCGGCGGGCACGGAGGCCAGCGGCAGGTTGTTGTCCTGGATGATCTGCGCGCTGCGCGAACCCCAATCGGCCGGGTAATCGAGCAGGCGGCCCTTGGGGAAGGTGTCGGGTGTCGAGAGCGCCTGCACGCAAGCGGGCTTCGTCAGCGCGCTCCAGTCCGGCAGGCCCGGGCAAATCGATTCCATATACTTGGGATAGATCCAGCCTTCAGCGGTCTTCAGCTTGAGCGGGCCGACATCCTCGATCTGCTTGGCGGCCAGCGTCTTGGGGAAAATGTCGCCGACATTGTTCATCCACACTTCGACGGAGGCATCGAGCGAGCCGTCGGCAAGACCGGAGAATTCCGGATAGTTGCCGGCCGTCACATATTCGACCTTGTAGCCCATCTTCTGCAGGATCTGGCCCGCGATATGGGTCGAGACATGCTGGCCCGTCCATTCCAGCATGGCGAGCTTGATTGTCTTGTCCTTGCTGCCGAGATCGGCGGCGGGCGCATTCGCGCTCGTCCCGATCATCGCCGCCAGCGCGGCGGCGGCACTCCAGAGAAGTTTGCGTTTCATCGTCTTCAGCCTCCCATTCACTGCTGTTTTTTGCGTTTCGCCAATTTTGCCGCCTGGCCCTCTTGCGAGGCCCTCTCCCGGAGGCGGTTCACCTCAGTCTAGCCGGATTTCAGCCGCTGCGCGCATGGTGCCTTTGGTCATGTGCTAAGGTTTCCCGCCGCGCGCAACGGGCCGGCAGGGATGCAGGAATGGCAAGGCGCCGCAAGGGTTTATCGGCAGACGAGGCGGAGATATTCGAGGCCTGCGGGCATGCTGCCGCCCATATCAGCCGGCCGGATTTTCACACCCATCTGCTGGATGCGGTGGGCGCGCTGGTGCAGCACGACATCCGCTCGATGATGCGCTATTCGCGCTTTTCGGCGCCGGATTTTCTCGCCAACAACAGCTACAGCGATGCCTTCGTCGCCCATTACGAGACCGAGTTCTATCGCTACGACCCGTATTACCGGTACTGGAAGGAAAGCGAGCGGGCCGGCGTGGTGCCGCTGCGCCGGGTGCTGATCGGCAAGGCCAGCCGCAACCGTTATGTGAATGTGGCGCTGGTCGAGGCGGGCATCAGCGACGAGCTCAGCATCTTCCTGCCGCCGGTGGGCGGATCGAGCCTCGCCTTGTTCTACGACCTCAAAAAGGGCCGCTTTCGCGAGACCGAGATCGCGCGGCTGGAGTTGGCTTATCCCCTGATCGCGGGATTGCATCAGGCCCATGTGAGCTGTCTGATGGCGGGTGTCGTCGATCTGGCGGATGAAGGGGCCGCGGCACTGCCGCAGGCGCGCCCGATCCGCATCCTCGACAAGGCGCGCCAGGAAGTGTTCCAGAATGCCGCCTGGCAGAAACTGGTGCGGCGAGAGGCAAAGTCGCTGGCCGCCGCCATCGCCAGGCTGCCGAAGAGCCGCAACGGCCAGGCGGCGCTTGCGCCCGGCATGATCCTGCATCGCGTGCCGCTGCCCACTGCGTTCGGCCTTGCGCCAGGTGGGATGATCGACGCGGTGGAGGATGTGGCCATGGCGCCGGCGGCACCGGGACAGCCCAGCCTGCCCTCCGCCCTTGCCGCCCAGCTGACGCCGCGCGAACAGGAAATCGTGGAATTGATCCTGCAGGGCCATCCGACGAAATCCATCGCCGAACGTCTCAGCCTCAGTCGCGGCACAATCAAGAATTACCGCCAGCGGCTCTACGACAAGCTCGACATTACGACGGAGCGGGAGATCTTCCTGGCCTTCATCGCGGCGAGCAAGCAGCGGTAGGCGAAACTCCTGCCTAGGCGCCCAGCGGTTTTTCGCCAGCGATCGTGGTGCGGTGCATCAGCCGGCGCTGGCCGTCATAGTCATTCACCGCATAATGCATGGCGCAGCGATTATCCCACAGCGCCAGCGAGCCGCTGCGCCAGCGAAGCCGGCAGGTGAATTCCGGCGTGATGCTGTGCTGGTAGAGATACTCCAGCAGCGGCCGGCTCTCCGCCTCGCTCATATCTTCGAAGCGTGTTGTGTAGACAGGATTGACGAACAGCGCCTTGCGCCCGCTCTGCGGGTGCAGGCGCACCACGGGATGGGCGATCTCGCGATCGGCCCCAGGATTGTTGCGCTCGATGCCGATGGAGCGGCTGGTGCGCAGATCATTGGCGATGCCGCCGACCCCATACGGCTTGCCGCTATGCATCGCCCTCATCGGATCGAGCATCCGCTTCAATCCCGGCGAGAGCGCCTCATAGGCCGCATACATGTTGGTGAACAGCGTGTCGCCGCCATGGCTCGGTACCTCGCGGGCATAGAGGGCGGAGCCCAGCGGCGGCTCGTCGAGGAAACTGAAATCCGAATGCCAGACATTGCCGAAGGTGCTGATCTTGTTCTCCTCGGCCTCCTTCAACACCGCGATGATATCGGGATAGTCTTCCATCGGCTTGATATAGGGCATGCGCGAAGGCGGGCCGAACAGGCGGCTGAAGGCGAGATGCTGCTCGGGCGTCAGTTTCTGGTCATGGAAGAACAGCACGAGGTGATCGGTGAAGGCCTGGCGGATCGCCGCCGTCACCGAGTTGCTGAGGGGCTGGGCGAGATCGATGCCCTCGATGTCGGCGCCGAGGGTGCCGGTCATGGGGCGGATGGTAAGGCTGCGATCGGGCATGGCTGTATCCTGCGAAATGCCGGGCTATTCTTCACCGCGAGACATTATCATCGCCACCATGAATGCCATCAACGGTCCAAGGATCCGTTCATGATATGCCGCCATCGTAGCGCTGTCTTTGTTCTCGCCGTGGCAATTGCGGGACTTGTTGCTGCCACAAGCGCCGGGGCCGCCGAGTTCGGCAGCTTCACCCTGCAGGCAGGCCAGAGCCAGACGATCCGGATTGGTTCGACCTATCGCCAGATCAAGGTCTGCAACGATACCGAAAGCGCCGGCCAGCTCGATGCGGTGATCGGCGCGAGCGATGTGATTCACCTGGGGCCTGGCATTTGCGCCGAATGGAGTGGCGACACGATTCAGCTTCACAATGTTTCCAACGGCGTGGTCAGCGGGATTTATCGCCGGCAATTCGACGGCTGGGACGGGATGTGACGGCGCAAGACTTAACCTCTGATCGTCATGCCCGCGAAAC
>DASXQK010000222.1:0-6891 GCA_036493015.1 Dongiaceae bacterium
ACCCGGTTCCGCAATCCCAACGGCCTGCCGGATGTCGAGCAGCATACGACGGCGCGCGATATCGCGACGCTGGCGCTGGCGCTCCATCGCGATTTTCCCCAGTACTATTCCTATTTCACCCTGGCGCGGTTCACCTATCACGGCCGGGTCTATGTGACGCATAACCGCTTCATGCTGCACTATCCCGGCGCCGACGGGCTGAAGACGGGATACATCAACCGATCCGGCTTCAACCTCGCCGCCTCGGCGGTCCATAACGGCCGGCGCCTGGTGGGTGTCATCATGGGCGGGCGCTCACCTTCGCTGCGCGATGCGGCCATGTGGGCGCTGCTCGATCAGGGCTTCGGCACCGCAACGCCGAAGACCCAGAACAACGCCCTGCTGCTGGCCAGTGCGGGTAATGCCGACATTCTGCCCATCCTGCGCCCTGGCGATTACAGCGAGGGCGATAGCGACGCCACCGACGCGACCGATGAAGGCGACAATACGCTGAGCAGCATGTCGCCGCAGATCGCAGGCTTGCCGTCTGTTATCGCAGCCACGGTGCCGGCAACCGCCGGGGCGAACCAGGGCACGGCGGCGACGGTTCGGACCGCAACATTAGCATTGCCGCCGCTGCCCGCGGCTTCCGTTGCGGCGCAGGGGACTGCAACCAACACCCAATCCACCAGCACCGCTTTTGCGCCACAGATTTCCTTCGTGCCGGCGGCAACGGATGAGCAATCGCTGGCCGCGCTGAAAGTGCCGATGCTGCGCCCGGGTTCGGCGGAATTGCCGGGCATATCCGATGGAGTCGTGGCGGTGGCTGTCGATAGCAAGCGCTTCTGGGGCGTGCAGGTCGGTGCCTTCAGCCGCTATTCGCCGGCGCATCTGGCTGCGGTCAAGGCCCAGCAAAACCTGCCTTTCCAGATCAAGAATATCCGCGTTGCCGTCGATGAAGCCGACGGGCATAGCGGCAAGCTCTATCGCGCGAGGCTTGTGGGCCTGGCCCAGGACGAGGCCGCCAATGCATGCCGCGAACTGCGCGCCCGGCAAATCCCATGTCTGGTCGTCCAGGCCAACACCGCCGTGGCGATGGTCCCGGCGCCTTAAAGGCGCCGGCTAAACTTCCTTCTGGGCGCTGACCCAGGCCGCACTACATTTGATGAAGCAGAAGGGAGTGTTCGCCCATGCTGACTCTTTTTCATGCGCCCAAGTCGCGCTCTTCCCGGTTCATCTGGCTGCTCGAGGAATTGGGCACGCCTTATGCGCTGAAGGTTGTCACGATCCGGCGCGGCGATGGCAGCGGCGCTGTCGATCCCGCCAATCCGCATCCCCATGGCAAGGTGCCGGCGATCGTGGATGGCAATGCCACAATCTTTGAATCGCCGGCGATCGCGCTTTACCTGACCGACGCCTATCCGAAGAACCGGATCGGCCCGTCGATCGGCGATCCCGCCCGCGGCGCCTATCTGTCATGGCTCGCCTATTACGGCGATGTGCTGGAGCCGGCTTTCATGTCGAAGTTCCTAAACACGCCGGTGCCGCGCGGAACCGCCGGTTGGGTCCCGGTCGATGAGGCGATGGGCTTCATCATCAAGACGCTTTCGGCCCACGCCTATTTGCTGGGCGAAAGCTTCTCGGCCGCCGATGTGCTGTTCGGCAGCACTTTCGCCTTGTTCAGCACGAACCCGATGCTGCCCAAATCGCCGGCAATCGACGCTTATGTGAAGCGCTGCATCGAGCGCCCGGCCTTTGCCCGGGCCGCGGCGCGGGATAATGGCTGACATAAATCCATGACCCTCGACCTGATCCTTCGCAATGCGCGAATCATCGACGGTACCGGCGCGCCCTCGCTTTCCGGCGATGTGGGAATTGCCGGCGAGCGCATCGCCGCGATCGGCCGGATTGCCGAGCAAGCTCGATCCGAAGTCGATGTGAAAGGCCAAGTTGTGGCGCCCGGCTTTATCGACGTTCACACCCATGACGACCGTGCGCTGCTGGCCAATCCGGGCATGGCGATGAAGGCGAGCCAGGGGGTCACGACGGTCGTCGTCGGCAATTGCGGGATCAGCCTGGCGCCGCTGACCCTCGATGATGTGCCGCCGCCCCCTCTCGATTTGCTCGGTGAGCGTTCGGATTATCGCTTTGCCCGCTTCGCCGATTATCTCGGCGCTCTGGATGCGGCCCCGCCGGCGATCAACGCCGCCTGCATGGTGGGGCATTCGACCCTACGGGTGGGCTGCATGGCCGATGTCGAGCGCCCAGCAACGGAAGGCGAGATTGACGCCATGCGCGCGCGGTTGCGCGAAGGGCTTGCAGCGGGTGCTATCGGCTTTTCCACTGGCCTCGCCTATGCGCCCTCGCAAGCGGCACCGGCCAGCGAAGTGGCGGCGCTGGCCCGCGAGGCGGGTCGCGCGGGCGCCATCTACACGACGCATATGCGCGACGAGGGCGATGACGTCATGGGAAGTCTGGAAGAGTCATTCTCGACTGCCCGCTCAGCGAATGTGCCCGTGGTCATTTCCCATCACAAAGTATCCGGCAAGGGCAATTCGGGCCGCAGCACGGAAACCCTGCCCCGCATTGCAAAGGCCATTGCTACGCAGCAGGCCGGGCTCGACGCCTATCCCTATGTCGCATCATCGACGGTGCTGACGGCCGAAATGGCGAGCGAGGCGCGCAAGGTGCTGGTCACCTGGTCGCGCGCCCATCCCCAGATGGCGGGGCGAGAGCTGTCGGCCATCGCCGCCGATTGGGGCATCGATCTCGCCGAAGCCGCCGAGCGTCTGCAGCCGGCGGGTGCGGTCTACTGGTCGATGGACGAGGCCGACGTTCGGCGGATCCTGGCGTTCGAGCATACGATGATCGGCTCCGATGGATTGCCCCATGACAGCCATCCGCATCCGCGCCTCTGGGGCAGTTTTCCACGCGTGCTGGGGCATTACAGCCGTGAGATCGGCTTGTTCTCTCTCGAAGAGGCGGTGCGCAAGATGACCAGCCTCTCGGCGCAGCGCTTTGGCCTCAAGGATCGCGGACGTCTTGCGGCCGGCGCCTTCGCCGATATCGTCGTGTTCGATCCCGACAAGATCATGGATCGCGCCACCTTCGAACGACCGGACATGCCGGCCGCGGGAATCTCGCTGGTATTGGTGAATGGCCAGGCAATCTGGCGCGATGGGGCTTCGAGCGGCGCCAGGCCGGGCCGCGTGCTGCGCCGCTCTGCTGCCTAATCCTTCGGCAGTTCGACGCCGCTGGCAGCGAGCTCTTTACCCAGGGCCGACTTCAATCGCGCAAGGCCGGCATCGGTCTTCGATTCGCAGCGGGCAACCAGTACGTCCTGGGTATTGGAAGCCCGCAGCAACCACCAGCCATCGCCGGTCGAAACCCGCACCCCATCGACATCGCTGACCTTGGCCCCCGCTTGGGCCAGGCGTTTGGCCACTTCCTCCACCACGGCGAACTTGCGCTCGTCGCTGCAGGGAAAGCGCAGTTCCGGGGTATTGATGACCGCGGGCAACTCGTCGCGCATCTCAGCCAAACTCTGCGGCCCGCGGCTGGCGATTCCCAGGATTCGCACCGCGGCATAGAGCGCATCGTCATAGCCATAGTAGCGGTCGGCAAAGAAGATATGGCCGCTCATTTCGCCCGCAAGCGGCGAGCCCGTCTCGGCCATCTTGGCCTTGATCAGCGAATGACCGGTGCGCCACATCAAGGGACGTCCGCCGGCCGCCGCAATTTCGTCGAACAGAACCTGGCTTGCCTTCACATCGGCGATCACTGTAGCGCCCGGTTTGTCGGCCAGCACCTCACGGGCGAACAGCACCATCAGCTGATCGCCCCAGAGGATGTGACCCTTGTCATCGACCACGCCGATACGGTCGCCGTCGCCATCAAACGCTATGCCGAGATCGGCCTTCACCTCGGCCACCTTCGCCTGCAGATCGGCCAGGTTCTTGGGCACGGTCGGATCGGGATGATGATTGGGGAAGTTGCCGTCGATCGTCTCGTAAAGCAGATGATGACGGCCGGGCAGTTTCGCCGCGAGCCGCACCATGGCCTCGCCCGCCGCCCCGTTGCCGGCATCCCATGCGACGGTCAGCGGCCTGGCGCCGCGATAATCCTGCACCAGCCGATCGACATAGGAATCGAGTACCGGGCGATCCTCGCTCGTGCCGCGCTTGCTGCCGGCATAGGCACCCGATGCCGCAATCTCCGCCAGGCGTTTGATGGCTGCGCCATAGAAGGCGCCCTTGCCCAGCATCATCTTGAAGCCGTTGTACTCGGCCGGATTGTGCGAGCCGGTGATCATGATGCCGCCATCGAGGTTCAGCGACCGGACAGCGAAGTAGAGCATGGGGGTCGGGCCAAGCCCGACGCGCAGGACCGAGATGCCACCGTCGCGCAGGCCCTCGACCGCGGCCGCTTCCATCGAAGGAGAACTGAGGCGCCCGTCATAGCCAACGGCCGCTCTGGCTCCGCCGGTTTCGTGCATCAAGGTGGCGAAGCCGCGCCCGACGGCATAGGCATCATCGCTCGAGAGCGTCTTACCGACGACCCCGCGGATATCGTATTCACGAATCGCGGTGGGATCGAAGCGGTGGCTGCTTTTCGCCATGCGTGTTATGGCCGGCCGATGCTGGTATAGCGAAATCCGGCTTCGGTCATCTCCGCCGGATTATAGACATTGCGCATATCCACAAGCACGGGCTGGCGCAGCAGGGATTTGACCCGCGCCAGATCAAGTGCCCGGAACTCGTTCCACTCAGTGATCAGGACCAGCGCATCGGCGCCGGTCATGCAGTCATAGGCGTCCTTGCAATACGTCAGATCGGGCAGCAGTTTTTTCGCCTCCGCCATGCCCTCGGGATCGAAGGCTCGGATCGTAGCACCCGCCTTCTGCAGGGCTGGCAGAATACCAAGGCTGGGGCTGTCGCGCATATCGTCGGTATTGGGCTTAAACGTCAGCCCGAGCGCTGCAATGGTCTTGCCCGCAACCGAGCCGCCGAGGGCCGCAACGACGCGCTCCGCCATCGCCGGCTTGCGCGCATCGTTCACCGCCACAACCGTCTCGACGATCTTCAGCGGCGCGCCATAATACTGGGCCGTCTTCACCAGGGCCAGCGTATCCTTGGGAAAACAGGAGCCGCCATAGCCGGGGCCGGCATGCAGGAATTTGCGCCCGATCCGGCCATCGAGGCCAATGCCGCGGGCCACGTCGTTAACGTTGGCGCCAACCTTTTCGCAGAGATCGGCGATCTCGTTGATGAAGGTGATCTTGGTCGCGAGAAACGTGTTGGCGGCGTATTTGATCAATTCTGCCGTCTCGATGCTGGTGAAGACGATCGGAGTCTCCAGCAGATAGAGCGGGCGGTAGAGCCTGCGCATTACCTCGCGGGCGAGATCGGAATCGGCGCCGATAACGACCCGGTCGGGACGCAGGAAATCGCCGATGGCCGAGCCTTCACGCAGAAATTCGGGATTGGAGCAGACGTCGAAATCGGCCGTGGGCCGCGTCTCCTTGATGATCCGTGAAACCTCGCGGCCGGTACCGACTGGCACTGTCGATTTGGTGACCACCACCGTATAGTGATCCATGGCTTCCGCGATCTCGCGGGCCGCATCATGCACATAGGAAAGATCGGCATGGCCGTCGCCGCGGCGCGACGGCGTGCCGACAGCGATGAAGACCGCATCGGCACTTTTCACCGAGGCTTTTAGGTCGGTGGAAAACGAGAGCCGGCTGGCCCGCACATTGTTCTCCACCAGCGCTTCCAGCCCGGGCTCGAAGATCGGCATCTTGCCGGCCTTGAGGCCCGCGATCTTGCCTGCATCCTTGTCGACGCAGACGACGTCGAGGCCGAACTCAGAGAAACAGGCACCGGAAACAAGTCCAACGTATCCGGTGCCGATGACGGCGATCCGCATGGGCGAGTTCTCCTGGAGCTAGTTGCGGCTGGCGTAATCGCGGATGATGTCGCGAACCGCGCCACCGATGGTCTCATGGCGCAATCCATAGGCGATGGTGGCCTCGATGAAGCCGGCCTTGTCGCCGCAATCGAAGCGCGTTCCCTCAAAGCGGAAACCGTTGAACGGCCCATGCCCTATCATACGGGCAAGCGCATCGGTCAGCTGGATCTCGTTGCCGGCGCCCGGCTCCTGCTCGGCCAGCATATCGAACACCAGTGGCTGCAGGATGTAGCGGCCGATGATGGAGAGGGTCGAGGGCGCTTCCGCCGGTTTCGGCTTTTCCACCAGGCCCTTCACCTCGGTCAGTCGGCCATCGATCTTGCCGGGCTTCAGCACGCCGTAGCGGTTGGTGTGCTCTTTGGGCACATCCATCACCGCCACCAGATTGCCGCCCACCTTGTTGTAGGCGTCGACCATCTGCTTCAGGCAAGGAACCTTGGCCATCACCATATCGTCAGCCAGCAACACCGCGACCGGCTCGCCGGCCGCCAGATTACGTGCGCACCAGACCGCGTGGCCCAAGCCCGCGGGATGCTGTTGGCGCAAATAGGCGACCTGGCCCGGCACCGGCAGCAACCCATCGATCATGCCAAGCTCCCTGCGCTTGCCACGGCCGGTCAACGTGTCATGCAGCTCGTAGGAATGATCGAAGTGATCTTCGATCGCTGTCTTGCCGCGGCCGGTGACGAAAATAAACTCCTCGATGCCCGCCGCCTTCGCCTCCTCCACCGCATACTGGATCAGTGGCTTGTCCACAACCGGCAGCATTTCCTTCGGCATCGCCTTGGTGGCAGGCAGGAAGCGGGCGCCAAGGCCGCCGACCGGAAAAATGGCCTTGCGAACGGGTCTGATCGTCATGTGGGGTCCGTACGGTGTGAAGGGCGACTTTGTGCCATAGGGTATCCGCCTTGACAACGGCGCCGCTGGGCACCGCCGTTATTT
>DASXQK010000223.1:0-16963 GCA_036493015.1 Dongiaceae bacterium
ATAGAGCTGGTCGCGGTCGGCGAGCTCGGCGACCCGGCCGAGATACAGCACCATGATCCGGTGGCTGATATGCCGCACAACGCTGAGGTTGTGCGAGATGAAGATCATCGACATGCCGAATTCGCGCTGAAGATCCATCAGCAGGTTGACGATCTGGGCCTGGATCGAGACGTCGAGAGCGGAGACCGGCTCGTCGCAGACCACGAGCTTCGGATTGTTGATCATGGCGCGGGCAATGCCGATGCGCTGGCATTGGCCGCCGGAGAATTCATGGGGATAGCGGTTGATCTGCTGGGGCAGCAGCCCGACCTTGGCCATCATGGCCTGAACCTTGGCCTTCGCCTCGGCGGCCGACAGGTTGGGCTGGAAGGTGTGCAGCGGCTCGCCGATGATCTCGCCCACCGGCATGCGCGGATCGAGGGCGGCCAGCGGGTCCTGAAAGACGATCTGCATCTCGCGCCGGTGGCGGCGCATCGCTTCCTCGCCCAATTTGGCGAGATCCTCGCCCAGCCAGACGACCCGGCCCTCAATATTGGGCAGCAGGCGCAACACGGCGCGGCCAAGCGTAGTCTTGCCGCAGCCGGATTCGCCGACCAACCCCAACGTCTCGCCTGGTTTGATGTCGAAGCTGACGCCGTCCACCGCCTTCAGAACACCGGCATTCTTGGGCGAGAAGAGCCCGCCGCCGAGCCGGAAATGAACCTTCAGATCCTTCACCGAGAGAAGCGGTGCTCCGTTCACAGCCGGTCCAGTCACAGCCGGTCCAGATGGCATGCCTTCCTCCTTCCCGGTGCGAATTCGCGCAAGGCCGGGCGTTCGACCAGGCAGCGTTCCATCACATAGCCGCAGCGATCGTTAAAGGCACAGCCGGGCGGCAGGCGCTGCAGGTTCGGCGGCTGGCCGGCGATGGTGGCAAGGCGCGTCATGTCGGTCGCATCCAGCCGCGGCATCGAGGCCAGCAGGCCGGCGGTATAGGGATGCTGCGGATCCTTGAAGATATCCTGGACCGGGCCGGATTCGACGATGCGGCCGGCATACATGACCAGTACATAGTCGCAGAGCCCCGCGATGACGCCGAGATCGTGGGTGATGACGGCGAAGGAGGTCTTGCCGGCGCGCCTCAGCTCGGCCAGCAGTTCCAGAATCTGGGCCTGGACGGTAACGTCCAGCGCCGTGGTGGGCTCGTCGGCGATCAGCAGTTCCGGCTGGCCGAGCAGGGCCATCGCGATCATGGCGCGCTGGCGCATGCCGCCGGAGAACTCGAAGGGGTAGAGCCCGATGCGCTCGGCCGCCTTGGGGATCTGCACGCGCTCCAGCATGGCGATCGCCGCGTCGCGCGCCTGGCGCCGGGTCATATGGCGGTGGGTTACCATCACCTCGGTCAATTGCCGCTCGATGGTGAGGTAGGGGTTAAGCGAGGTCATCGGGTCCTGGAAGATCATCGTCATGCGCGTGCCGCGGATGTGATTGAGCTCGCGCGCACTGCGCCCCAGGATTTCGTCGCCCTGAAATTTGATGCTGCCGGCCGCCTTGCCGTTGGATGCCAGCAGGCCCATCACCGACATGAAGACCTGGCTTTTGCCCGAGCCGGACTCCCCGACGATGCCAAGGGTTTCGCCCGGCTGGATGGCAAAGCTGACCCTGTTGACCGCTTCCACGGTACCGTCGGCCGTTTCGAAGCGAACCTCGAGATCGCGAACCTCCAGGACCGCCGTCATCGTCTAGCGGTCCTTGGGATCGAGCGCATCGCGCAGGCCATCGCCGATGAAACTGAAGCAGCCCAGCGTCACCGCCAGGAATGTGGCTGGGAAGATCAGCGCCCAGGGCGAGGAATCCATGATCCGCGCGCCATCGGCGATCAGCACCCCCCAGCTCGTCGCCGGCTCTTGCACCCCGAGGCCGAGGAAGCTGAGGAATGATTCAGTCAGGATCACATTGGGCACGGTGAGCGTGATGTAGATGACCACCGGCCCCAGGCAGTTGGGGATGATGTGCCGGCGCACGATGGCAGCGCCCCGTACGCCGCCGGCATGGGCGGCCTCGACAAATTCCCGCCGCTTCAAGCTCATGGTCTGGCCGCGCACGATGCGCGACATGTCGAGCCAGGAGACGGCGCCGATGGCGACATAGATCAGCACGATATTCCGCCCGAAGACGACGGTCAGCATGATGACGAAAAAGATGAAGGGTACCGAATAGAGGATATCGACGATGCGCATCATCACGCCGTCGATGCGTCCGCCGAGAAATCCCGCGGTCGCACCCCAGGTGACGCCGATGACGAGGCTGACAAGCGTGGCCACGAGCCCGACCGTCAGCGATATCCGGCCGCCATACATGGTGCGCACGAACAGGTCGCGGCCGTTGTCGTCGGTCCCGAAATAATGGCCACCGGCGAAGTCGGGTGGCGAGCTGACCGAATCCCAGAACACATCGTCGATGGCGATGGGGCTTACCATCGGCGTGACGACGCAGACCACGGCGATAATGGCGAGCAGGGCCAGGCTGGCCACGGCGGCGCGGTTGCGCTTCAGGCGTCGCCAGGCATCGGCCCACAGGCTGCGGCCCTTGACCTCTTCGATCGGTTTGACGATAGGGCGGATGACGGCGTCGGTCATGGCGGGTTCAATCGTAACGGACCTTGGGGTCGAGCAGCCCGTAGGTCAGGTCGACCAGCAGATTGGCCAGGATGATGAGCACGCCATAGAAGACGGTGACGCCCATCACCAGCGTGTAGTCGCGGTTCAGTGCGGCCTGGACGAAATAGCGCCCGATGCCCGGGATGCCGAAGATCTGTTCGATGACGATGGAACCGGTGATGGTGTTCACCACGGCGGGTCCGAGATAGGAGATGACCGGCAGCATGGCGGCCTTGAGGGCGTGGCGGGTAATGGTGATCCGTTCAGGCAGACCCTTGGCCCGTGCCGTGCGCAGGTAGTTGGTGCTCAGGACCTCGATCATGCTGCCCCGCATCAGGCGGGCGATGGAGCTCAAAGGGTAGAGCGCCAGTGCGAGGACCGGCAGCACGACGTGGCTGACATCGCCGCCGCCCCACCCGCCAACGGGAAGCCAATGCAGCATGAGCCCGAAGACCAGGGTCAGCAGCGGGGCGACCACGAAATTGGGAATCATGATCCCGGTCATGGAAACGCCCATGACGGTGTAGTCGAGACGGCTGTTCTGGCGCATGGCGCAGATAATGCCGACGCCGCTGCCGATCACGAACGCGAGCAGCATGGCGAGCGAACCCAGCAGCAGCGAGGTGGGAAAGCCGCCCCGGATCAGCTCGGTAACCGTGAAGTCGCGGTATTGAAATGACGGGCCGAAATCGCCATGCAACAGGTTCCAGACATAGTGGAAGAACTGCAGGCTGACCGGCTCGTCGAGGTGATATTCGTGCTTGAGCGCCGCTTCGATCGCGGGCTGGACAACCCGTTCCTTGTCGAAGGGGCCGCCGGGGGCGGCCCGCATCAGGAAGAACGCGACGGTGGTGATCAGCAGCATGGTGGGGATCGCCCCCAGCAGCCGCTTGATGGTGAACTTCAGCACGCCCTCAGTCCTTGCCGCGAAGAGCGATGCCGGCCGCCCCTCCGCGTATCCGCTGTTGTCGGATCACGGAAGGGCGGCCGGCGATCATCGCCTCGAGCTTCGCAGGCCTAGTTGAACGAGAGATAACGCTCGAGGTTGTAGCCCAGCAGGTTGTTATGCCAGCCGGCCACCTTTTTATTGATCATGTGGACGTTGACGTAGTGGTAGATCGGAATGATCGGCTCGTCATGCAGGAAGATGGCTTCCGCCTTCTGGAAGTCGTCCATGCGGGCCTTGGGATCGGGTTCCGATGCCGCCTTGTGCAGCAGATCGTCGTAGTCCTTGTTGTTGTAGCCCATGAAGTTCGAATCGCCGGCGTCGGAGAGGTATTGCTCCATGAAGTCGCTGGGATCGAGATAGTCGCCGATCCAGGCGGCGCGGGAGACCTCGTAGTTTTTCTGCCGGCGCGTATCGAGATAGACCTTCCATTCCTGGTTGGTCAGCTTCACCTGGACGCCCAGCTGCTTCCACATGCTGGCGATCGCAATGGCGATCTTTTTGTGGTTCTCACTGGTGTTGTAGAGGATTTCGACCTGCAGCGGCTTGCTGGGGCCGTAGCCGGCATCGGCGAAGATCTTCTTCGCCTTGGCCAGGCGGTCCTTCATCGACATATTGGCAAAGCTGAGCTTCTGCTGCTCGTAACCCGGAACGCCTGGCGGCATCCAGGAATAAGCCGGAATCTCGCCACCCTGGGTGATCTTCTTGGTCAGGGCGTCGCGGTCGATGGCCATGGAGAGCGCATCGCGCAATTCGAGACTTTTACCCAGCGGGTCCTTGGTCAGATTGATGGCGTAGAAATAAGTGCCGAAATAGGCCGAATCGCTGAACTCGTCCTTATGCTTCGTCTGCGCTTCAGCGATCTTTTCCGAAGGCACCGTGTAGGTCACGTCGAGCTCGCCGGCGAGGAAACGCTTGTATTCCTCCGAAAGGTCCTCGGTCGGATACATGATGACCTTGTCGATCTTCACGTTCGCGGCGTCGTGGAACATCGGGTTCTTCACCAGCACGATGCGCGACTGCGGCGTCCATTCAGCCAGCGTATAAGCGCCGCTGCTGATGTTGTTGCCGGGCCGCGTCCACTGGTCGCCGAACTTCTCGACCGCCGCCTTGCTGACGATCTGCGAGGAGGTGTGGGCGAGCAGGCCAAGCAGATAGGGCGTGGGTGCCTTGAGCGAAATCTTCACCGTATGCGCGTCCACGGCGACGACACCGAGCTTGTTCAGGTCGGCTTCCTTGCCGTTGCTGATTTCGTCGGCATTGATGATGGGCGCATAGATATAGGCGTATTCGGCGGCAACCTTCGGATCGACGATGCGATGGAAGGAATAGACGACGTCGTCGGCGGTGATCGGATCGCCGTTCGACCATTTGGCGTCGTCGCGCAGATGGAAGGTATAGGTCTTGCCGTCGTCGCTGATATCCCAGCTCTTGGCGACGCCGCCGGTCGGATTGCCGTGGTCGTCGAGGGTGGCGAGACCCTCATAGAGATCGTAGGCGATGTTGGCTTCCGGCACGCCGGTCAGCTTCTGCGGATCGAGCGTTTCCGGTTCGGCGCCATTGCCGCGATTGAGAACTGACTCTGCCTGTACTGCCGTGCTGGCAAGCAGCATGGCAGATACAAAAAACGAGGCTAGAGCCAGCCCCGCATATCTTTCCTTCATGATGTTACTCCCTGCAATTTATGCCCCTCGATGGCAACGAGCCTGCGCTTGCCGGCGCCGCCTCGCTTCTTTCGTCGAGGCCTCTACCGCGGATAGTGGTAGATAACACCTATGGGTTCAACGCCTTTGTCGCAGGTAAAACCAATGGATTCGCGCGGTTGGCGAAACGATCCGACGCTGGCTCAGATTCTGTCCGGCACCGCTGCTGCCACGCATCGACGTTTCCCGAAGCTTGGCCGCGGCGAGCTGGCGATGACGCTGGTTATTCCCGATGGTGAAGAGCCGAAAGGCGCGTCGTTACGCGGCAAAGAGCCGTGGTATCCCGCCAGCGTTGTCAAATTGTTCTATATGGTGGCTGTCGAGGCGTGGCTGGAGCGCGGGCGCTTGTCCCCGAGCAGGGACCTTCGCGGCGCGCTGCATGAGATGATCGCGCGCTCCGACAACGATGCGACGAATCACATCGTCGACCTGCTGACTGGCACCACGAGCGGGCCGATAATGGCTCCCCCGGCCTTCAAGACCTGGCTCGCACGCCGACGCGCGGTTAACCGTTTCTTTGCGGCCTGGCGCTATCCGGAATTCGCCGGCATCAACATGACGCAGAAGACCTGGAGCTTTGGTCCCTACGGGCGTGAATACGAGTCGCGATTCCGCGTGCCCGGCAATCACAACGCTTTGTCCACGGATGCGGTGGCGCGGCTGCTGCTGGCAGTCCGCGATGGCGCGGCCGTGAACCGCCGCCGTTCGGCCGCGATGATGACATTGCTGTCGCGGCGAATTTTGGTGAAGCCGGATCCGAAGAATCCAGCCGACCAGGTGTTTGGGTTTCTCGGCGAGGGATTGCCTCAGGGCGCCAGGCTCTGGTCGAAGGCGGGCTGGACCAGCAGGGTCAAGCATGACGCAGCGATCGCGCGGCTTGCCGGCGGACGGGAATTCATCGCGGTCGTCTTCACCAAGGGCAAGGTAGCGGCGCCCAGCACGGAGATACTTCCCTTCATCGGCAAGCGCCTCGCGGCGGCCCTCGAGTCCGGCAACGCGCGATTCTGAGACTACCGGGCTGATTGGTAAAACCGGCAGAAAGTCTGAGGAAACCGGGCAGCCTTTTAGGGCTCGCCACTGCGGCAGAATTTGCCACAATATGGCAGCCGCTCCCTCATGATCTCCTGTCACCATTAAAGTCTTCAAAACGGCAAGGCACATAAACCGGTGAAACCATGAACTCAGTCCAGGTGGCAATCGATCCCGGTCTTGCGGTCGCGGGACTCCATGGACTAGCCAAGGCTCATTGGAACCTGAACGCGCCCGCCTTGTACGATCACGTTCTGGCCCGCGGTGAAGCGCGCATCGCGCAAGGGGGCGCCCTGGTGGCGGCAACCGGCGCGCGCACCGGCAGGTCGCCGCAAGACCGCTTCATCGTGGAGGAAACCTCGACCACCGGCGACATCGCCTGGGGGGAAACCAACCGGCCCGTCGCGCCGAGTAAATTCGACAGCCTTCTAGCCAGAGTGGCGGAGTATCTTCGCGGCCGCGAGGTATTCGTACAGGATCTTCTGGCGGGTGCCGATCCCGCGTTCCGGCTGCCCATCCGCATCGTGACCGAGCAGGCCTGGCACAGCCTGTTTGCCCGCAACATGTTCATTCGCCCGAAGGCCGACGAGCTGCGCGGCTTCGCCCCGCGCTTCACCGTTATTCAGGCACCGGGATTCTTTGCCGATCCAACACGCGACGGCACCCGTTCGGAAGCCTTCGTCATGTTGAACTTCGCCAGGCGGATCGTACTGATCGGTGGAACCTCGTATGCCGGCGAGATCAAGAAATCGATTTTCTCGGTGCTGAATTTCCTGCTGCCGGCGCGTGACGTGCTGCCGATGCACTGTTCCGCCAATATCGGCCCGCGAGGCGATACGACGGTTTTCTTCGGCCTGTCGGGGACGGGCAAGACCACGCTGTCGGCCGACGCGTCGCGCACGTTGATTGGCGATGACGAGCATGGCTGGAGCAAGCAGTCGGTATTCAATTTCGAGGGCGGCTGTTACGCCAAGGTCATTCGCCTGGATCCCTTGGCGGAACCGGAGATTTTTGCCACGACTCGCCGTTTCGGCACAATTCTCGAAAATGTCGTCATGGATGATTCGACGCGCGAGCTCGACCTGGATGACGACCGGCTGACGGAAAATACACGCGCCTCCTATCCGATCGATTTCATTCCCAATGCGAGCACGACGGGGATCGGCGGACTGCCATCGAATGTCGTCATGCTCGCGGCCGACGCATTCGGCGTCCTGCCACCGCTCTGCCGGCTCACGCCTGAGCAGGCCATGTATCACTTCCTGTCGGGCTACACGGCGCGGGTTGCAGGAACCGAAGCGGGCGTGCGCGAGCCCGCCGCGACGTTCTCGCCCTGCTTTGGCGCTCCCTTCATGCCGCGGCACCCGACCATGTATGCCTCGATGCTGCTGGATCGCCTTCGCGCCGGCAACGTGGGTTGCTGGCTCGTCAACACCGGTTGGAGCGGCGGCGCCTACGGCACGGGCAAGCGAATGTCGATCGCCCATACCCGAGCGTTGCTGGGCGCGGCACTGGATGGCGCTTTGGATCGCGTCCCGATGAAGCCGGAGGCCGCCTTTGGCCTGTTGGTGCCTGAAGCCTGTCCCGGCGTGCCCAGCGATGTACTCCAGCCGCGCAATGTGTGGGCGGACAAGCGCGAATACGACAAAACCGCCAACGAGGTGGCGCGCCGCTTCGAAGCCAATTTCGCGCAGTTCGCCGGTGCGGTGGATGCGCGGGTGCGCGATTCGGGGATTCGTCCGGCGGCCTGAGCCGCTCTACTCCGCGGCACTCTGCCGGGTGGCGGGTGCCTGGAAATCCGCCAGCAGCTCGGCCTGTCGCTTCAATGCCTTCTCGAGATGCGCCTGTTTGACGTGGCCATAGCCGCGGATCTGTTCCGGGATCGAGGCCAAAGCGACGGCCACGCGATGGCGATCGTGATTGAGGCCCGCGAGCATCGTCTCGATTAGCCGCTCGTAATCGGCGATGAGCTGGCGTTCCTGCTTGCGGTCGGCGGTGTGGCCGAAGATGTCGAAGGCAGTGCCGCGCAGGAATTTGAACTTCGCCATCAGGCGGAAAGCGCTCAGCATCCACGGGCCGTAGCTGCGCTTCACCGGCTGGCCCGTATCGGGATCCTTGGGTGCCAGCACTGGCGGCGACAGATGGAACTGCAGCTTGTAATCGCCCTCGAACTGCCCCTTCAGCGATTCAAGGAAGGTGCCGTCGGTATAGAGGCGCGCCACTTCATACTCGTCCTTATAGGCGAGCAGCTTGAAGTAGTAGCGGGCGACCGCTTCGGCGACGCCGGTCATGCCGGGTGACTTTTCTGCCTCGGCGGCGCGTACGCGCTCCACCAGCGCGCGATAACGCTGGGCGTAGGCTGCATTCTGATAGCTGGTCAGGAAGGCGATGCGCTTGGCGACAATCTCGTCAAGTGACTTCGCGATGGCAGGCGCAATGCTATCCGGCGCCGATTGATCGACGAAGCGCTCGACGGCAGCAAGATCGTGGGCGGCGCGGCGACCCCAGAGGAAAGCGCGCTTGTTAGCCTCGGCGGCCACGCCGTTCAGCTCGATGGCGCGCTCGAGCGAGGCGGCACTCACCGGCAGTAAACCCTTCTGATAGGCAAAGCCCAGCATGAAGGGGTTGGTGGCGATGGAATCGCCCATGAGGACGGTCGCCAGCCGCGTAGCATCGAGGAAATCGGTAGCCGGTTTGCCGGCGGCATCGGTGATCAGCGTCTTCAAGTTGGCCGTCGGGAACTGCATATCGGGACTGCGGGTGAAATCGCCGGTCACGGTTTCATGGGTATTGATGATGGCGCGGGTTTCGCCGGGGGTGATCTTGGCCAGCGCGTCGAAGGTGGAGGAGACGACGATATCGCAGCCGAGCAGCAGCTTCGCCCCGCCGGCCGCGATGCGCACAGCATGGATATCTTCAGGCTTCTGCGAGAGGCGAATATGGCTGAAAACGGCGCCGCCCTTTTGCGCCAGGCCCGTCATGTCGAGAACGGAGCAGCCTTTGCCCTCCATATGGGCGGCCATGCCCAGCAATGCACCGATGGTAACCACGCCGGTCCCGCCGACGCCAGTCACGAGGATGCCGTAGGGCTCGGCAATCACCGGCAGCGCGGGCTCCGGCAGCGGGCCGAAGCCATCGCCCGACACGGCCTTGCTTTCATGCTTGCGCAGCTGCCCGCCATGGACGGTCACAAAGCTGGGGCAGAAGCCGTTGACGCAGGAGAAATCCTTGTTGCAGGTCGATTGATCGATGGCGCGCTTGCGGCCGTATTCGGTTTCGACCGGAACGACCGACAGGCAGTTCGATTTGACGCTGCAATCCCCGCAGCCCTCGCAGACCAGCTCGTTGATGAAGGCGCGCTTGGCCGGATCCTCCATCAGGCCGCGCTTGCGCCGCCGGCGCTTTTCGGCGGCACAGGTCTGGTCATAGATGATGGCGGTGACGCCCGGCGTCTCGCGCATCATGCGCTGGACATGGTCGAGGCGGTCGCGATGGAACACTTCGGTACCGGGCGGAAAGCCGCCGCCGGTCGGATATTTCTCCGGCTCGTCGGTGACGATGGCGATCTTCTTGACGCCTTCGGCAGCGATCTGGGCCGCCACGGTGGGCACATCCAGCGGTCCGTCGACCGGCTGTCCGCCGGTCATGGCGACGGCGTCGTTGTAGAGAATCTTGTAGGTGATGTTCACCCTGGCGGCGACAGCGGCGCGAATGGCGAGGCTGCCGGAATGGTAATAGGTGCCGTCACCCAGATTTTGGAAGACGTGTTCTGTCTTGCTGAACGGCGCCTGGCCCAGCCAGGTCGCCCCTTCGCCGCCCATCTGGGTGAAGGTCCGGGTGTCGCGGTCCATCCACTGGGCCATGAAATGGCAGCCAATGCCGGCAAGCGCCCGGCTTCCCTCCGGCACCTTGGTCGAAGTGTTATGGGGGCAGCCCGAACAAAAATAGGCTATGCGGCGGATCGGCGGCTTCAGGTTGGCGAGCGCCAGTTCCTTTGCCTCGAGGAAGGCCAGCCGCTGTTCGATGCGGGAACTCGTGTGGAAGCGGGCGATGCGGCGCGCAATGATTCGGGCGATGCGCGCCGGGGTCAGCTCATCGGCTGAGGGCAATATCCATTCGCCCTGTTCATCGAACTTGCCGATGACCCGGGGCCGAACGCTCTCGTTCCAGTTATAGAGCTGTTCCTTGAGCTGGTTTTCCACCAGCGCGCGCTTTTCCTCGACGACCAGGATCTCTTCCAGCCCCTCGGCGAAATGGCGCATGCCATCGCGCTCCAGCGGCCAGGTCATGCCGACCTTGTAGACGACGAGGCCGATCTCGGCGGCGTGGGCCTCGTCGATGCCGAGATCGTCGAGTGCCTGGCGCACATCGAGATAGGATTTGCCGCAGGTGACGATACCGAAGCGCCGCTTCGGGCTATCCATCACCACGCGATTCAGCTTGTTGGCCCGGGCAAAGGCGAGCGCCGCATAAAGCTTGTGCTTGTGCAGGCGCATCTCCTGCTCCAGCGCCTGCGCAGAGGCGAACGAGGATTGCGGCCAGCGGATGTTCAGCCCTTCCGGCGGCATGGCGTAATCGTCGGGGATGCGGATATCGATGCGGTGGGGATCGACATAACAGGAGGCCGTGCTGTCGACGGTCTCCGCCACGACCTTGAAGGCGATCCAGCAGCCCGAATAGCGCGACATGGCCCAGCCATAGAGGCCCATATCGAGGAATTCCTGCACGCCCGCCGGGTTCAGCACCGGGATGCCGGCATCCATGAAAGCGTATTCGCTTTGATGCGCGGTGGTCGAGGATTTGCAGGTGTGATCGTCGCCGGCCAGCAGCAGCACGCCGCCATGTTTGGCAGTGCCGGCGAGGTTGCCATGACGAAGCACGTCGCCGCTGCGGTCGACGCCCGGACCCTTGCCGTACCACATGGAAAAGACGCCGTCGTATCTGGAATCGCCAAACAGATCGAGCTGCTGGCTGCCCCAGACGGCCGTCGCGGCGAGGTCCTCGTTCACCCCGGGCTGGAACTGGATGTGATTTTCCTTGAGGAATTTTTTTGCCTGCCACATGGCGAGATCGACGCCGCCCAGTGGTGAGCCGCGATAGCCGGTGACATAGCAAGCGGTGTTGAGGCCGGATGCCAGATCGCGCTGGCGCTGCATCATCGGCAGGCGAACCAGGGCCTGGGTCCCGGTAATGAAGACCCGGCCGCTTTCCAGCTTGTATTTGTCGTCGAGAGTGACGGCGTCGAGCGGCATGGGCCCTCCCGGGGCGCTGGCTTCTTGGCAGCCAGCCTTTGTATGCAACTTAATGTGTCAGCCTCTTAGCCGCAATTGATGGGCGAGACAGAGAGGGCGAACGCAACAAAGGGCGCGGCCTCCTGGTACGCGCGATACGGACTGTCGTACAGGCCCCCCGGGGGCAAAGGAAATTGCTTTGATTGGCAGGGTGTTTCGCTATGCTCCCGCCCGCTTAGGGGGATTTGAATGATTCTAGTGACTGGCGCCGCCGGATTTATCGGCTTCCACGTCGCCCAGTATCTGCTTGCGCGTGGCGAGCAGGTCGTCGGGGTTGACTGCCTCAATACCTATTACGACGTGAAGCTGAAGGAAGCGCGCCTCGCCCAGCTTCAGGGGCGCAACGGCTTTTCCTTCCATCGTTTCGATCTGTGCGACCGGGCGGCGGCGGAGGCGTTCTTTGCCAGCCATTCCGGGTTGACCGGGATCATCCATCTGGCGGCCCAGGCGGGGGTGCGCCATTCGCTGATCGACCCCTATTCATATATCGACGCCAACGTCACCGGCCATCTGGCGATCCTGGAGGCCAGCCGGCGGCTCAAGGCCCTGAAGCATATGGTCTATGCCAGCTCGTCCTCCGTCTATGGCGGCAATGACAAGATGCCCTTTTCCGTGGCGGATCGGGTGGATCAGCCGGTCTCGATCTACGCCGCGACCAAGCTGGCCGACGAATTGATGACGACGACCTACAGCCATCTGTTCGGCCTGCCGGCGACGGGGCTTCGGTTCTTCACCGTCTATGGACCCTGGGGGCGGCCGGATATGTCGGCATTCCTGTTCACCGAGGCGATCCTGGCCGGTAAACCCATCCAGGTCTTCAACGGCGGCGAGATGGTGCGCGACTTCACCTATATCGACGATATCGTCACCGGCGTCGTTGCAGCCCTCGACCGGCCGCCGGTGGCAACGTCGAGCGAGCGGCCGCACCGGGTTTACAATCTGGGCAATCACCGCGCCGTCGGGTTGATGGATTTCATCGCCACCATCGAGAAGGCCTGCGGGCGCAAGGCAAAAATCGATTTCCAGCCGATTCAGCCGGGCGATGTGAAGGCGACGTTGTCGGATATCGAAGCGACCACCCGCGACCTGGGCTATCGCCCGACCATCGAGATCGAGGTCGGCGTGCCCAATTTCGTCGCCTGGTACCGCCACTACTACGGCGTATAGCACTCTACTTATAGAGATGCTCCAGCGCTGCGCCGTAGCGCTCCAAGATCTTGTGGCGGCGGATCTTCATCGACACCGTCAGCATGGCATTCTCCATCGTGAAGGGCTCCGCCGCGATCGTGTAGCGCCGGACGCGCTCGATGGCTGAGAGCCCGGCATTGACCCGGTCGATGGCCGGCGCCAAGGCGCGCTGAAAGGCTGTGTCCTCGGCCAGGCGCGCGCGATCGGGCGATCCACCTGCGTGGCGCGCCCAGTTTTTCACGAACTCCTCGTCGGGCACCAACAAGGCGACGACATGGGTGTGCTTGTCGCCATAGACCATGGCCTGGTTGATCTCCGGCTGGAGCACCAGGAATCCCTCGACCCGCGCCGGCGAGACATTGTCGCCGCCCGAAAGCACGATGATGTCCTTCTTGCGGTCGGTAATCTGCAGATAGCCGTCACTATCCAGCACGCCGATATCGCCGGTATGCAGCCAACCATCGCGCACCGTGGCGGACGTTGCGGCTTCGTCGCGCCAATATCCCTTCATCACCGCTTCCGAGCGGATGAGGATTTCGCCGTCGGTGGCGATCCTGATCTCGACGGCTTCCAGCGCCGGACCGACGGTGCGGATCTTGATCTTGCGCGGCGGGTTGGCGCTGACCACCGGAGAGGCCTCGGTCTGGCCATAGCCTTGGAGCAGGCGCAGGCCGAGCGCCAAAAAGAACAAGCCGATTTCTTCATTCAGCGCCGCCCCGCCGGAGACAAATGCCTTGAGCCGGCCGCCGAAGCGCTGGCGCAGTTTGCGGCGCACGAGAACCTCGGCGGCCAGATCGAGCAGACGATCGAGGGGGCCGAGGCGCTGTCCCTCCATACGCCGGCGGCCGAGCCGCAGCGCGAGATTGAATATGCGGCGCTGGAAGGGTGTTGCCTTGGCCAGGCCCCGCAGGATGCGCTGATGCATCGCTTCATAAAGCCGCGGCACGGCCGTCATGATCGTAGGCTTCACCTCGACCATGTTGTCGGTGAGTTTTTCCACACTCTCGGCGAAATAGATCTGGGCGCCGACCGTCATGGGGAAGAACTGGCCGACGGTATGTTCGTAGGCGTGGGACAGCGGCAGGAAACAAAGAAAGACATCGTTGCCGATGCCGATGTCCTTCAAAAGATGCCAGGCGCCCAGGCAATTGCAGAGGATGGAGCCGTGAGTCAGCATCACGCCCTTGGGCGTGCCGCCAGTGCCCGAGGTATAGATAAAACAGCAGGTATCGCTGCGCTGAAGCCGGGCGATCGTTTCGTCAAGATCGTCAGGCCGGCCGGCGCCGGCCTCCAGCAGATCGCGCCAGCTCACCAGGCGCTTGGCGATGCGCTGGGCGATCGGCAACTCTTCCATGGTGACGACGAAGGCAAGGTCGGGCGCTTCCAGTGCGGCGGGCATCACGCGTTCGGCAATGGTCGTGGTCGAGACGATCACGCCCTTGGCGGCGCTGTGGATCAGCACATGGCGATGATCGGCGACGGTGTTGGTGGCGAAGGCCGGAACCGTGATGGCGCCGATGGCCATGATGGCCATGTCGGCGATGGTCCATTCCGGCCGGTTTTCGGCCACCAGAACGATGCGGTCGCCGGGTGCGACGCCAAGGGCCTGCAGGCTGCGGGCGACCCGGCGGACCTGGCTCGCGGTATCGGCGTAGGAAAGGGATTCCCATTTTCCGGCGCGCTTGCACCAGAGAAAGGGCTGGTTGCCCAATTGACGGGCCTGGGCGAAGAACATCGCCGGCAGGCTTTGCCAGGTCGGGAACGCCACCGCTATCCTCCGCTAAATGCTTGGCGCAACCCTGCCTGCCCCCTATATCGGTAGGCAAGCCCTCGCTTTGCCCCATCCAATGGAATCCTGCGATGAATGAATTGTCCCCTGCCGCCCCCGCCAGCGATCCCGGCAGCGAACTGGGCACGCTGCCGCAATGGAACCTGAGCGATCTTTATCAAAGCACCAGCGCGCCAGCGCTGGAGGCCGATTTGAGCAGAGCTGCCGAGGATTCGAAGGCCTTCCGCGAAGCCTGGGAAGGCAAGCTGGCGACCGCCTCCGGCGAGGCGCTGGGCCAGGCGATCGCCGCTTATGACAAGCTGCAGGACCTGATGGGCCGCATCGGCAGTTATGCCCAGCTGGTCTATGCCGGGAACATGACCGATCCCGCCATCGCCCAGTTTTATCAGACGGCGCAGGAGCGCCTGACCGATATCGGCGCGGAGACGATCTTCTTCGCCCTCGAGATCAACCGCATCGAGGATGCGACGTTGGCCGAGAAGCTGAAGGCGCCGGCGCTGGCCCATTACCGCTCCTGGCTCGACAGTGTGCGTTCGTTTCGCGCACACCAGCTTTCCGATGAGCTTGAGCGCTTGCTGCATGACAAATCCGTCGTCGGCCGCGCGGCGTGGAACCGGTTGTTCGACGAGACCACGGCGGGCCAGCGTTTTGATTTCCGCGGCAAGCCTCTGACTATCGATGCAACGCTGAACCTGCTGACCGACCGCGACGGTGCCAAGCGCAAGGATGCGGCAAGGGCGCTGGCCTCGGGCCTGCGCGAACGCGCACCGGCCTATGGGCTGATCACCAACACCCTCGCCAAGGACAAGGAGATCGAGGACCGCTGGCGGAAATTTCTGCGGCCGGTGAGCTCGCGCAATCTTGCCAACCAGGTCGAGGACAAGGTGGTCGACGCGCTGGTCGGCGCAGTGGAGGCCGCCTATCCGCGGCTTTCGCACCGCTACTACAAGATCAAGGCCAAATGGTTCGGCCAGGAGCAGCTCGACTACTGGGACCGCAACGCACCGCTGCCCGAAGACTCGGACCGCAAGATCGACTGGCCGCAGGCGAAGAAAATCGTGCTGGAGGCCTATGCGGCCTTTTCACCGGATCTCGCGAAGATCGGCGAGCGCTTCTTCGACAAGGGCTGGATCGACGCACCACCGCGCCAGGGCAAGGCGCCGGGCGCCTTTGCCCATCCGGTGACGCCGAGCGCGCATCCCTACATCCTGCTGAATTATTACGGCCGCACCCGCGATGTGATGACGCTGGCCCATGAGCTGGGCCATGGCGTGCATCAGGTGCTGGCGGGGCCACAGGGCGCCTTGATGTCCGATACGCCGCTGACGCTGGCCGAGACGGCATCGGTCTTCGGCGAGATGTTGACCTTCCGCGCGCTGCTGGAGCGCGAGAAGGATCCCAAGCGCCGGCGCATCCTGATCGCCGGCAAGGTTGAGGACATGCTGAACACCGTGGTGCGGCAGATCGCCTTCCACGGTTTCGAGACCAAGCTGCATGACGAGCGCCGCCAGGGCGAGCTGACAGTTGAACGCATCAACGACCTCTGGATGGAGATCCAGGGGCGGAGCCTGGGGCCGGCCATACGCTTCGATGACGATTACCGGATCTACTGGGCGTATATCCCGCACTTCATCCACTCGCCGTTCTATGTCTACGCCTATGCCTTCGGCGATTGCCTGGTGAATTCGCTTTATGCCGCCTATCAGGCTGCACCCCAAGGCTTCGCCGAGAAGTACCTGGCGATGCTCGCCGCGGGCGGCACGCTGCGCCACAAGGAGCTGCTGGCGCCCTTCGGTCTGGATGCCGCCGATCCCAAGTTCTGGGATCGCGGCCTTACCATGATCGAGGGCCTGATCGACGAGTTGGAATAGCGTTGAGCGAAGACGACAATCTCGCCGGCCGCGTCCGGCGCTACGCGCGGGTGGGTGCCGCCGTGGGCGGCCTTGCCGCCAGGTTGGCCGGCCAGCGCTATCTGGGCGTGAAGCTGGATCGCGACCGTCATGCAGCGGATCTGGCGACAGCACTCGGTGGCCTGAAGGGGCCGCTGATGAAGGTGGCCCAGATCATGTCCACGATTCCCGATGCGCTGCCCAAGGAATATGTCGCCGAGCTGGCGCAGCTTCAGGCCGATGCCCCACCCATGGGCTGGCCCTTCGTCAAGCGCCGGATGAGCACGGAGCTAGGCCCCAATTGGCAGAAGCGCTTTGCCGTCTTCGAACATGACGCGGCCGCCGCGGCGAGCCTGGGTCAGGTGCATCGCGCCGCGTCGCACGAGGGCGAGCTTCTCGCCTGCAAGCTGCAATATCCCGACATGCAGTCGGCAGTGGAAGCCGATCTCAAGCAGCTGCGCCTGATCTTTTCGATCTATGAGCGCTATG
>DASXQK010000224.1:0-2020 GCA_036493015.1 Dongiaceae bacterium
CAACACACTTGCGGCAGCACAACGCATCGCCGATGACCGCATCGATATCCTGATCGAGCTGTCAGGCCATACCAGCAGCGCGCGCCTCGATATCGCAGCCTTGCGGCCAGCTCCGCTTCAGCTTCACTGGCTGGGCTATCCCGGCAGCATTGATGCTGATTTCCTCGACTATCTGATCGCCGATCGCAACGTCGTGCCGGATGCTCATCTGGGCCTCTACGCGGAAAAAATCCTGCGCCTGCCCAACAGCTATCAGGTCAATAACGGCGAACAGACTCTCGCCGGCGGCATGACGCGTGGGCAATGCGGATTGCCGCAAGACGCGTTGGTGCTCTGCTGCTTCAATCAGATCGCCAAACTGGAGCCGGTGATCTTTAGCCTGTGGATGAAGTTGCTGGCGGAATTTCCGCAAACCCTGCTCTGGCTTCTCGCCGGCACGCCGAGCGCCACCGCTAACCTCCATCGATTCGCCGCCGAACAGGGCATCGCGCCGGAACGTTTGATCTTCGCACCCAAGCTGGACAAGGCGCATCATCTGGGTCGCATCGGCCTTGCCGATCTGGCGCTGGATACGCGGATCTATAACGGCCACACCACGACCAGCGATGCGCTCTTTGCCGGCCTGCCGGTGGTGGCGATACGGGGCCGCCACTTTGCCTCGCGGGTATCGGCCAGCCTGCTGACCACCCAGGGGCTGGAGGAACTCATCACAAGCGATCTCGATGCGTATTTTCATCTGGCCCGTGCGCTGATCGCCGATCGGCCGCGGCTGGCGGCGCTACGCGCAAAGGTAACAGCGGCGCGTACAACGCATCCTTTGTTCGATACCGCGCGCTTTACCCGCAATCTCGAGGCTGCGTATCGGACAATCTGGCTGCGCCACAAGTCAGGACTGGCACCTCAAAGTCTCGATTTCGTCGAAGGCTGATTGCCGGGCTCGCATTGCCAGTGTTGGCCCCGCCCCGCATAGTGATGCGTTCCCGCAATTTGTGAGACAGCCCCAATGTCCGCCACCAGGCCCAATGAGCTGCCCGATACCATGAACGCCATCGAGATCGCCGAATTTGGCGGACCGGATGTGCTGAAACCCGTCAGGCGGCCGGTGCCGAAGCCGGGCCCGGGCGAGGTGTTGATCGAAGTTGCCGCCGCCGGTATCAACCGGCCCGACATGCTGCAGCGCCAGGGCGGCTATCGTCCGCCGCCGGGCGCTTCCGACATTCCGGGACTGGAGATTGCCGGACGCGTCGTAGCGCTGGGCCCCGATGTCAGCGGCTGGAAGATCGGCGATCAGGCCTGTGCGCTCGTGGCAGGCGGCGGCTATGCCGAATTCTGCACCGCGCCTGCACCGCAATGCCTGCCTTTTCCGCGTGGCATGGATGCGATCAAGGCGGGCGCCATTCCCGAAACTTTCTTTACCGTCTGGACCAATGTCTTTGATCGCGGACGGCTGAAAGGCGGCGAGACCTTCCTGGTTCATGGCGGGTCCAGCGGCATCGGCACCACGGCGATCCAGCTTGCCCATGCCTTCGGCGCACGGGTCTTCACCACCGCCGGCAGCGCCGAGAAATGCGCCGCCTGCGTCAAGCTGGGCGCGGAGCGGGCCATCAACCACAAGACCGAAGATTTCGTTGCCATCCTGCAGGAGGCAACAAAACAGAAGGGCGTCGATGTCGTCCTCGACATGGTCGGCGGCCCCTATATCAACCGCAATCTCCAGATCCTGGCGATGGAAGGCCGTCTGGTGCAGATCGCCTTCCTGCAGGGCAGCAAGGCGGAGATCGATGTCGGCGCGCTGATGATGAAGCGCCAGACCTTGACCGGTTCCACCCTGCGCCCGCGTTCGGTAGCCGAAAAGGGTGCCATTGCAAAATCCTTGCGCGAAAAAGTCTGGCCGTTGCTTGATTCCGGCAAGATCGCGCCAGTCATGTTCAAGACCTTTCCGCTGGCAGAGGCGGCGGCCGCCCACCATCTGATGGAAAGCGGCGGCCATATTGGCAAGATCGTGCTGGTAACCGGCCGG
>DASXQK010000225.1:0-16955 GCA_036493015.1 Dongiaceae bacterium
AGGCGCTAAGCGCACGACAGGGGAGACTACGAGCGTTGGGAAATTGCTGGAAGGCATTGCTGCTGGCGGCCGGCCTGGCGCTGGCGCCGGTCGGCTGGCTCGCGTTTCCCGCCCCGGCAGCGGCCCAGAGCCTGTTCACGGGCGACCCGATCGGCGATATCCAGGTCGAGGGCACCCAGCGTGTCGAGGCGGAGACGGTGCGCTCGTATATGGGCCTGACGCCGGGCGACCCGTTCGCGGCCGACAAGATCGACAAGGCACTGAAGAACCTGTTCGCCACCGGCCTGTTCGCCGATGTGAATCTCCGCCGCGAAGGCAACACCCTGATCGTCAAGGTGGTGGAAAACCCGATCATCAACCAGATCGCCTTCGAGGGTAATGACCATATCGAAGACAAGGATCTGACCGCGGAAATCCAGCTGAAGACGCGCACCGTGCTGACCCAAAGCCGCGTGCAGTCCGACGTCACGCGCATTCTCGATCTCTATCGGCGCAGCGGCCGGTTCGGTGCCACGGTGGAGCCCAAGGTCATCAATCTCGATCAGAACCGCGTCAACCTTGTCTTCGAAATCAAGGAAGGCAAAAAGACGGAAGTGCGGCGCATCAGTTTCGTCGGCAACAAGGCGTTTTCCGACAGCACGCTGCGCGGCGAGATCGAGACCCAGGAAAGCGCCTTCTACCGTTTCCTGACGAGCAACGACACCTACGACCCCGACCGCCTGCAGGTCGACCGTGAAAAGTTGCGCTCGTTCTATTTGTCGGAAGGCTATATCGATTTCAAGGTCGTCTCCGCAGTGGCCGAATTGTCGCCGGAGCAGGACGCCTTCTACATCACCTTCACGGTGGATGAGGGCCAGCGCTACAAGGTCGGCAAGGTCGAGATCAAGACCTCGCTGAAGGATCTCGACCCCAAGAATTTGCACGGCCTCGTTCAGACCACGGAAGGCGATTGGTATGACCAGGATGATACAGATCGCACGGTCACGGCACTCAACGATCAGCTGGGCAGCCTGGGCTATGCCTTCGTCGACATCCAGCCGCGCCTCGACCGTGATCCGAAGAAGAAGACCGTCAACGTCACCTACGACATCAACGAAGGCCCGAAGGTCTATGTCGAGCGCATCGACATCAAAGGCAATGTGCGCACCCTGGACAAGGTGATCCGCCGCGAGTTCCGCCTGGCCGAGGGCGATGCGTTCAACACTGCCAAGCTCCGCCGCACCCGCACGCGGCTGAACAACCTGGGCTTCTTCAGCAGTGTCGACATCAAGAATCTGCCGGGTAGCGCGCCCGACAAGACGGTGATCGAAGTCAATGTCGAGGAGCAGTCCACCGGCGAGTTGAGCCTTGGCGTCGGCTATTCGACCAGCGATGGTCCGCTCGGCCTCGCCGGCATTCGCGAGCGCAATCTGCTGGGCAAGGGTCAGGACCTGCAGTTGAACGGCAGCCTGTCGGGCGTGCGCTCGCAGGTCCAGCTGAGCTTCACCGAACCCTATTTCATGGATCATCCGGTCGCGGTCGGCTTCGATCTGTTCGACACTCGCACGACGGCGACGAACACGGAATTCACGGAAAACGATATCGGCGCCACGATCCGCGCCGGCTATGACGTCACCGAATTCCTGCATCATACCATCCGCTATACGTACAGCCTGCAGAATATTGGCGACGTCGCTTCCACGGCCTCGCTGGCAATCCAGCAGCAGGCCGGATCGAACCTCAATTCACTGCTGGGCAACGAATTCCTCTATGACCGGCGCGACAACCGCTTCGATCCCACTGAAGGCTATTACGTCCGCCTGCGCAGCGATCTTTCCTCGGCGCCAGGCGACTTCTCCTATATCGGCACGCGGCTTGGTGCGGGCTATTACCAGCCGTTGAACAAAAGCAAGTCCGTGATTGCCGGTCTCAGCGGCGAAGTCGGCTATATCCAGGATCTCGGCAAGCCGGTCTTCATTTCCAACAGCTATCAGCTTGGCGGCCAAACCTTCCGCGGGTTCGAAAGCTCCGGCATCGGGCCTCGCGACGCCGCCAGCGGGGATTCCCTGGGCGGCAAGGAGTATTTCGTCGGCACGTTGCAGGTCTCATTCCCGGTTGGTTTGCCGGCGGAATACCAGGTGCGCGGCCATGCCTTCACCGATTTCGGCACCCTGACCAATACAGATGCCGGTGTGGGAACCATCGAGGATTCTGCCTCGCTGCGCGTCTCGGCCGGTGTCGGCATCATCTGGAAATCGCCCTTTGGCCCGATCGGCATTGACGTGGCCTTGCCGGTCCTCAAAGAGGATTTCGACCTTACCCAGCTCATCAATTTCAGCGTAGGAACCACCTTTTGACCGATCTCAACCGATGGAATCGGGCGTTTGCCGGCGCGATGGCCGCCCTTCTTCTGATTGCCGCTTCGCCCGGCTATGCCCAGACAGCGCCTGCAGCACCTGCCGCCACTCCAGCCGTCGTCATGGGGGTCATCGATATCCAGTACATTTTGGCCACCGCCAAGGCCGCAAAAGGCGTGAAGGAGGCCCTGCAGAAGCAGGCGGCCGCCTTCCAGGCGGAGCTCGCCCAGCAGGAGAATTCCATCCGGGCCGCCGACCAGCAACTGCAGCAGCAGCGCGCGACGCTGTCGCAAAAGGACTTCGACGCCAAGAAGGCGGCGCTCGGCCAACAGGTCGAGGCCTTGCGGCAGAAGGCTGCGACACGAAACAAGCAGTTGCAGCAGATGGAAAACGGCGCCATGACTCAGGTCGAGCAGGCGTTGCTGCAGACCTGTGCCGACATTGCCAAGGCCAAGGGGCTGACCATGGTGCTGAACAAGGCGATGGTGGTATTGAACGTCGCCAGCTATGACATTACCAAGGAAGCGTTGCAGAAGCTCGACGCAAGACTGGCATCTGTGAAGTTGCCGCCACCGCAGTAGCCGGCGGTTCAAGCGAAGGTTGGCGTGGGATGAGCGAGACGCAGGCGCCCTCCGGGACCGCTCTAATCGTGGACAGCGTGCGAATCATGCAGATGATTCCGCACCGTCCGCCGTTCCTGATGATCGACCAGGTGCGCGACCTGCGGGCGGGCGAAGGTGCTGTCGGCATCAAGAACGTCACCATGACGGAGCCCCATTTCCAGGGCCATTTTCCGGGCGCACCGGTGATGCCGGGCGTGTTGATCGTCGAAGCCATGGCCCAGACGGCCGCCGTGCTCGTGGTGCACACCCTGGGCCCGGAGGCGGAAGGCAAAATCGTCTATTTCATGAGTGTCGACAATTGCCGCTTTCGCCGTCCCGTCTTCCCGGGCGACCAGATCATCATCGAGGTCAACAAGCAGCGCCAACGCGGCCCGGTATGGCGGTTCGAGGGTATTGCCAAGGTCGATGGCAAGATCGTGGCGGAGGCTGTATTCGCGGCGATGTTCCGAGACCACAGATGAGCCGCATCCATAGCACCGCCGTGATCGCAGGTGGTGCGCGGATCGCCGAGGATGCCGAGATCGGCGCCTATTGCTGCGTCGGTGAGGGGTCCACTATCGAGGCCGGCGTGGTCCTGCATCCCCATGTGGTGGTCGCCGGGCGCACCAGGATCGGCTCCGGCACCGTCGTCTATCCTTTCGCCTCGCTCGGTCAGCCGCCCCAGTTCGTCGGCTTCAATCGTCATTCCTCGGGCCTCGATATCGGCAGCAACAATGTCCTGCGCGAATACGTCACCATGAACGAGGGGACGGATACCGGCGGCGTGCCGACCCGGGTGGGAAGCAACGGTTACTTCATGGTCGGCGTCCATATCGCCCATGATTGCAAGGTCGGCGACAATGTGGTCATGGCCAACAACGCCACCTTGGCCGGCCATGTCGCAATTGGCGATCATGTCATCATCGGCGGCCTGACCGCCATTCATCAGAATACCCGCATCGGCAAACACGCCATGGTCGGCGGCTGTTCGGCCGTTGGCCAGGATGTCGTGCCCTTCGCGATGGCGGCGGGAAACCGCTGCAAGCTGCGGGGCCTCAACATCGTCGGGCTGAAACGGCGCAATTTCTCGCGGGGCGATATCCTGGCGCTGCGTACCGCCTATCGGCGGCTTTTCCTCGGGCCTGGCGCCTTTACCGAGCGGATCGATGAGGTGGCGGTCGCGATGCGCGACAGCGCGGTCGTCATGGACATCATCTCATTCATCACGGCGGACGCCTCCCGGCCGATTTGCACGGTCGCTGCCGACACGGACAATTGAGTGCCGCGGGCAGGATTCCTGGTTGATCCCCGAAGCGGGTGCTGTGTCTAGGCTTGGCATACTCGCCGGCGGCGGCGAGTTGCCCGCCCAGCTGATGCAGGCTTGCCGGCGCCGCGGCTGGGACTTTCACATCTTTGCGCTGCGCGGCCATGCCGACCCGGCCCAGCTGGGCGACGCCCCCCAGGACTGGGTGCGTCTGGGCGGCCTTGGCCTCATGAGAGGCCTGCTGAGGCAAAGGGGCGTGGATCGCGTCGTGTTTTGCGGCAAAGTCGAGCGCCCGCGAATGAGCGAACTCCTGATCGACTGGCGCACGGCGCTGTTCCTGGCGCGCATCGGCGGGCGCCTCATCAGCGATAACCGCCTGCTGGAAGCAATCGTCAGAGAGGTTGAAAGCTGGGGGGTGGCTGTTATCGGCGCCGCGGATGTCGAGCCATCGCTGCTGGCGCAAGTGGGGCCGTATGGGGCGCTGATACCGACGGAAGAAGAACACGAGGCCATCGTGCTCGGTTTTGCCGCCGCTCGCGAGGCCGGCCGCCGTGATGTCGGGCAGGCTGCCGTGGTACAGGGCAAGCGCGTGCTCGATACCGAGGGCGCCGACGGCACCAACGCCCTGATCAAACGCTGCGCCGGCCTTCAACTGGGCGGCCGGGGTGCCATTCTGGTCAAGGCGCGCAAGCCGCAGCAACAGATGCGTTCCGATCCGCCGGTTATCGGTCTGGCGACAGTGGAGCGAGCAGCGGCGGCCGGGTTTCGCGGCATTGCCATCGAAGCGGGGGGCGCGCTGGTTCTCGAAAGCGCCGCCCTCGGCCAGGCAGCGGATGCTGCCGGCATGTTCGTCGTCGGCGTGGATATCCCCGGGTGAGGGAAAGCAGGCCCCGGATCGTCATCATCGCCGGCGAGCCCTCCGGCGACGTTCTCGGCGCCCGGCTGATCGCAGCACTTCAGCGCGCCACCGGGGGCGCCGTGCAGGTCGAGGGGATCGGCGGCGAGCAGATGAGCCGTGCCGGGCTGCAAAGCCGCTTTCCCGTGACCGAACTCGGCCATATGGGATTTGTCGAGCTGCTGCCCCATCTGCCGCGGTTGCTGCGCCGTATCCGGGAAACCGCGGCCTGGCTGAAGGCCGACAGGCCCGATCTTCTCGTCACCATCGATGCCCCGGCGTTCAATCTGCGGATCGCACGGCAGCTGAAGGGCTGCGGCATTCCCTTGCTGCATTATGTGGCGCCGACGGTCTGGGCGTGGAAACCGTGGCGCGCGGAAAAATTCGCCAGGGTCTTCGATCACCTGCTGGCGCTGCTGCCTTTCGAACCGCCATATTTTACCGTCCACGGTCTTGCCTGCACCTATGTCGGTCATCCAGCATTGGAGACGATGGCGGGTACGCCCGATGGTGCGGGCTTTCGCCGCCGTCACGACATTCCCGCCGACGCCAAGGTGTTGTGCCTGCTGCCGGGCAGCCGGGTCATGGAGCTGCGGCTGCTGCTGCGATATTTCACCGAGGCCGTTCGAGTCCTTGCCGCCCGGCATCCCGGTCTTCGCGTCGTGCTGCCGACGGTGGGGCCGGTAGCGCATATCGCCGAAGCGGGGGCGAGGGCCTGCGGCGTGCCGGTAACCCTCATCAGCGAACCGGCGGAAAAGCGTGATGCGTTTGCCGCCTGCGATGTGGCGCTGGCGGCTTCGGGCACGGTGGCGGTCGAACTCGCTGCCGTCGGCACGCCAACGGTCATCGCCTATCGCGCCAATCCGCTCACGGCGGCGATCGTGCGCACGCTGATCAAGATACGCTTCGCCTCGCTGGTCAATCTGACCCTGAACCGCGAGGCAACGCCGGAATTGCTGCAGGAGAAATGCCGTCCGGTATTGATGGTGGAAGCGCTTGAGAGGCTGCTGATCGATCCCTCGGCGCGCGCAGCCCAAAAGGCTGCCTATGCCGAAGCCCTGGGTCAGCTATCCGTCGAGGGCTTGCCCAGCGAGCGGGCTGCGGCGGTCGCCCTCTCGATGATTGCGAGGAAAGAGGCCTAGAGGCCGAGCCGCTTGCGGTGTTCGCGAATTTTCCGGTCGATGGCAATGGCCGCTTCCAAGGCCAGTTTGCCGTCCTGGCCGCTGACCTTGGGCGGATGCTCGCCGCGCACCGCCGAGAGGAATGAACTGATCTCCTCGGCCAGGGCGTCGGTTGCGGGATAAGCGGTATCGCTGAGGGCGATTTCGGATGCGTCGTCGCCAGCGGTTGGCTTGAGAGCGAAGACACCAATCCGTCGCTTGATGAAATCGATGGCCGTGCAGGTCTCACGCTCGAAGACCCGCATTTTCCGCTCGGTGCGCATGTTGATGCGGCTGACGGTCAGGTCGGCAACGCAGCCATTGGCGAATTGCAGGCGGGCATTGGCGATGTCATCCGCGGCCGTCACCACCGGCCCGCCCACCGCATGAACCCATTCGATGGGGGATTTGACCAGCCCGAGCACGAGATCGAGATCGTGGATCATCAGGTCGAAGACGACGCTGACGGCTTCGCCCCGCGGCCGGAAACTGCCCATCCGCTGGGCCTGGATGAAGAGCGGCCGCTTCACCATCTCGCCCATGCGCCGGCCGACGGTGGAGAAGCGTTCGATATGGCCGACCTGCAAAACTTTTCCCTTTGCCGCGGCGAGGTCGATCAGGGATTGCGCATCCTCGAGGCTCTCGGTGATGGGCTTTTCCACCAGCACATGCGTGCCGTGTTCGAGGAAGTCCCGGGCGATCGTGAAGTGGCTCGCCGGCGGTGTTGCAATGCTGACCACGTCGACCTTGCCGAACAGCTTCCGGTAGTCGGTGGCCGCCGCCACATTGTGGCGGGACGCTACCGCCTCGGCGCGTTCGCTATGGCGATCGACGACGGCGACGAATTCGACGCCCTTCGCCTCGGCCAGTTTGTTGGCGTGGTATTGCCCGAAATGGCCGACCCCGATGACGGCGGCTCTGATAGGTCGACTCATGCTGGTGTCGCGTTCCCCGGACTACCGCCCGCTTATAGCCGCGGGCGCGCGAAATCCTATACAATGCGGCGGATTACCACGCAAATTGAGGGATCAGCCCTATGACCCAGTCCGCCGCCAACAGGCAGTTCCTGCACACGATGCTCCGGGTGCTCGACCTGGACAAGTCGATCGACTTTTACACCCGCCATCTCGGCATGAAGCTGCTGCGGCGCACGGACTATCCGACCGGCGAGTTCACCCTGGCGTTCGTTGGCTATGGCAACGAGAAGGATAACTCGGTGATCGAGCTGACTCACAATTGGGGTCAGAAAGAGCCTTATTCGATCGGCAGCGGTTTCGGCCATCTCGCCATCGGCGTGCCGGACATTTACGGCACCTGCGAAGGCCTCGCCAAGGAAGGCATCAAGATCCCGCGGCCGCCGGGACCGATGAAGCATGGCGGCAGCGTCATCGCCTTCATCGAGGACCCGGACGGCTACAAGATCGAGCTGATCGAGCGGAATTAGCGTTCGTTTCGGGGAGACAATCCCACACGTCGGCGTGCTCGGCCGCCGGCCACAACCCTAGGAAAAACGCTACCCGCGGCCGGTTTTCCCTGCCGGCAATTCGTTCTGCCCCGAAGTAGCTACTTCCGCTGATCGATCGGAACGAAGGCACGCTGGGCCGGGCCCATATAGAGCTGGCGCGGACGGCCGATGCGTTGCGAGGGATCCTCGATCATTTCGATCCACTGGGCGACCCAACCGACTGTTCGTGCCACCGCGAAGAGCACGGTGAACATGGTGGTGGGGAAGCCGATCGCTTCCAGGATCAGGCCCGAATAGAAATCGACATTCGGGTAGAGCTTGCGCTCGACGAAGTACTCGTCTTCCAGCGCGATGCGCTCCAGCTCCATGGCCAGTTCGAGCAGCGGCAGCTCACGCTTGTTCAGCGTATCGAGCACCTCGTAGCAGGATTTGCGCATCACGGCGGCGCGCGGATCGTAGTTCTTGTAGACCCGATGGCCAAAGCCCATCAGGCGGAAGCTGTCGTCCTTGTCCTTCGCGCGCTTGATGTATTCGGGGATGTTCTTCTTGTCGCCGATCTGGCGCAGCATGTTCAGCACCGCCTCGTTGGCGCCGCCATGGGCGGGCCCCCAGAGGGAAGCGATGCCCGCGGCAATGCAGGCAAAGGGATTGGCACCGGACGAGCCCGCCATGCGCACCGTCGAGGTGGAGGCGTTCTGCTCGTGGTCGGCGTGCAGGATGAAGAAGCGATCCATCGCCTTGGCGACGACGGGGTTGATCACATATTCCTCCGCCGGCACGGCGAAAGTCATGCGCAGGAAATTCTCCGCATAACTCAGATCGTTGCGCGGGTGGATGAAGGGCTGGCCGGTTGAGTACTTGTACGCCATGGCCGCGATCGTCGGCATCTTGGCGATCAGGCGGTGCGAGGCGATCTCGCGCTGGCGCGGATCGTCGATGTTGGTGCTGTCGTGATAGAAGGCCGAGAGTGCGCCGACCACACCAACCATCACCGCCATGGGATGGGCATCGCGCCGGAACCCGCGGTAGAAGGTATGGATCTGCTCATGCAGCATCGTGTGATAGGTGATGTGCTTGGTGAATTCCGCTTTATGCGGAACGGTGGGAAGCTCGCCATAGAGCAGCAGATAACAGACCTCGAGGAAGTCGCTCTTCTCAGCCAGTTCCTCGATCGGATAGCCGCGATGCTGAAGGATGCCCTTCTCGCCGTCGATGTAAGTAATCTTGGATTCGCATGAGGCCGTCGAGGTGAAGCCCGGATCGTAGGTAAACAGCCCGTGATCGCTGTAGAGCTTGCGCACATCGAGCGCGCGAGGGCCGATATTCGGCTCCAGCATCGGCAGGTCGAATTTTGTACCCGACATCTGGTCGGCGATGGAGGCCCGCTTGTCGTTGCGTCCCGGATTATCGTTCGGCATGGCTGAATACCTCGTTCGAGCCGCCCCAGGCGGCTATTGTGCAGTGCAATAAAGGTAGGCCCGAAACGGTTACAGTTCAACGTTCGCAATGGGCGGCGTCGCGGATTCGTCCGACGGCCTCTTCAGCACCCAGAACGGCCATAACCTCAAAGATTCCCGGGGAAATCGAGGATCCGGTAAGGGCTGCGCGCAGCGGCTGGGCGACCTGACCCAGCTTTACCTGGCGGTTTTCCGCAAAGCCGCGAACCAGGGCCTCCAGAGCCGGCGCTTCCCAACTCACGCCATCCAGTTCACCCGCCAGATGGCCCAGCAAATCGCGGGCCTCGGGCGTGAGTTGTTTGGCGGCCTTGTCATCCATGGGAATGGGCCGAGAGCGGACATAGAACATCGCGCTGTCGGCAAGCTGAACAAGCGTCTCGGCGCGCGCCTTCAGCCCGTCCATGCCGGCGCCCAGCCGGGCGAGAACGGCGTGATCCAGCGGGCAACCAAGCAGCGTCTCGATCCGCGGCCGGACGAGGGCGACCAGCCGCGCATTATCGGCAATGCGCATATAATGGCCGTTCAGATTGTTCAGCTTGGCGAAGTCGAAGCGCGAAGGCGAGCGGCCGACACCGTCGAGATCGAACCAGGCGATGGCCTGGGCCGTGTCGATCATCTCGTCATCGCCATGGCCCCAGCCCAGCCGCAGCAGATAATTGCGCAGCGCCTCGGGCAGGTAGCCCAGATCTCGATAGGCGTCCACGCCCAGCGCGCCATGGCGCTTGGAGAGCTTGGCGCCGTCGGGCCCGTGGATCAGCGGAATATGGGCGAAATCGGGCTTCTCCCAGCCCATCGCATCGTAAAGCTGGATCTGGCGAAAGGTGTTGGTCAGGTGGTCGTCGCCGCGAATGACCTGGGTGATGCCCATATCGTGATCGTCGACGACGACGGAATGCATGTAAGTCGGCGTGCCGTCGCCGCGCAGCAACACCATATCGTCGAGCTGCTCATTGGCGACGCGCACCTCGCCCTGCACCTTGTCGTGAACGACCGTCTCGCCTGTCTGCGGGGCCTTCAGGCGGATGACAGGCTTTACTCCGGCGGGTGCTTCGGCGGGATCGCGATCGCGCCAGCGGCCGTCATAGCGCAGCGGCAGGCCGTTCGCGCGTTGGCTCTCGCGCATCGCCTCAAGCTCGGCGGGGGTAGAATAGCAGTAATAGGCCTTGCCCTGGGCGACCAGCGCGCGCGCTACCTCGGCATGGCGGGCGGCCCGGGCGAACTGAAAGATGACGTCGCCGTCCCATTCCAGGCCCAGCCATTGCAGCCCTTCGATGATCGCGGTAATCGCTGGCTCGGTGGAGCGCACGCGGTCGGTATCCTCGATGCGCAGCAGGAACCTGCCGCCGTGATGACGGGCATAGAGCCAGTTGAAGAGGGCCGTGCGGGCTCCCCCGATATGCAGGTAGCCGGTGGGCGAGGGCGCAAAACGGGTGATGATGGTCATGGCGCGAGGGCTTTAGCACGGCCCCGGGGAGCGGACAATCTGAGGCGGCGCTTCCGGCGGCGGGCGGCAAACTTCGCTTTTCAGCCGTAGGGGGTCGTGGTAATCGACGCCCTCAATTCACTCAGCAGCACCCTATCGGGAACGGAAATCGCCATGAAGAAGCCGAGCAAGAAAGAACGAAGCAACCGCCGCAAGGCAAAACTGGGCGCCAAGCGCCGCAAGCAGCGCGCCCGCGCCGGTCACTGACCGCCGGCAAGCCTGGGCCCGGAATCAATCGCGCCCGTGACGGAAAAACGACACGGGCGCGTTCGACTAGCAATCCTGTCTCAGGTTAGTTGCAGGGCGCAGGACCCGCATTGACTTGATTCTGCGTGGTCAGGCCACCGACGGCAGCACCTGCTGCAGCACCAGCCGCCGCACCCAGCAGCGGATTTCCGCCCAGCGCACCTAGAACCGCGCCACCCGCGGCGCCGATGCCTGCACCAGTCAGGGCGCGGCAGCCAGGCGACTGGCCACAAGCCGAAAGGGCGATCGAAACAACCGCCAGAGACGTGATCAAAAATCCGGAACGCATCAATTCCTCCATCATTAGCACGGAATCAAGACGTTATTCTTAGTCGCCCCCTGCCATTCTGCAAGCGGATAACACAAACGGCGGCCTGCCGCCGGTTCGCAGCGGCGCCTGGTGCCGTTCAGTAACGAATCAATAACGCCCGGCCGAATGTTCCGGCAAGCCGTTACGGATAGGTCGTTCTCAGGATGTGGACGGCGAGAAGATGCCTCGTCAGCAGAGCTTGCGGACGTCTGATCCCGAGATAGGTCATGAAGCGGTGGAGCATTGCATGCCTCCCGTTTTGGCCAAGTGGTCGGCCACCAACGAAACTCGACTGTCCCGATAAGGTTCAAGGTAAACGCGTAGTAGTAAACCTTTGGTATAAAGGCTTAACCCTATCTGTATGATCTTGTTGTGGTAATTTCCGGCACCGCCAATGCGGCCTCGCCAATCGGGAAATCGCAATCTAGAAAGCAAAAGACGTGGGTAAGGTCCCTGACAGGCCAAGGCGGCGCGCTTCGTGACGCCGACACATAGCGCGCAGAGAAGCTCTTTCTCCGTTTGGGCCGGCTTTCTGGCCATGTGCCTGGGCATGTTCATGGCGATCCTGGATATCCAGATCGTCGCCAGCTCGCTGCCCGAAATTCAGGCTGCCTTCGACATCCCGCTTGACCGGCTGAGCTGGGTGCAGACCGCCTATCTGATCGCCGAGGTAGTGGCGATTCCACTCACCGCGCGGCTGACGCGCCTTATGTCCCTGCGCGGCCTGTTTGCGGGTGCGGTGGCCGGTTTTACACTCGCGAGCCTGGGCTGTGCACTCAGCCACGATTTCGCCACGCTGATTGCCTTTCGTACGCTTCAGGGCTTTTGCGGCGGCATGGTGATCCCTGCCGTCTTCACCGCAGGATTTCTGCTGTATCCGGAGGGGCAGCGCATCCTGCCCACCACGATTGCCGGTGTGTTTGCCATGCTGGCGCCGACGCTGGGCCCTGTCGTCGGCGGCTATATCACCGAGACCTATTCCTGGCACTGGCTGTTCCTGATCAACCTGGCGCCGGGCGCGGTTGTCGTGCCGGTGGTGGCCATCCTGATCCGGGTCGGCCGGCCCGATTGGCGGCTGCTGCCCTACCTCGATTATCTGGGCGTGGGCCTGCTGGCGCTGGCACTGGGCTGTCTCGAGATACTGCTGAAGGAAGGCCCGCGCCACGAATGGACGGGTTCGATCGTTTTCCTGCCGCTTGCGCTGTTCATTCTCGGTGCCGCCGGGGCGATCTGGCGCTGTCTTCGCCATGGGGAGCCGATCGTCGATCTGCGGCTGTTGGGCGAGCGCAGCTTCGCGCTCAGCTGTCTCTACAGTTTCGTCCTGGGGATGGGGCTTTATGGCTCGGTCTATCTGCTGCCGTTGTTCCTGGGCCTGGTGCGCGAACATTCGCCGCTGGAGATCGGCGAGATCATGATCGTCTGCGGTGCCGCGCAGCTTGCCGTCGCCCCGCTGGCGGCGAGTGCCGAGCGGCGCTTCGACCCGCGGCTGCTGGCGGTCATTGGCTATGCGCTGTTTGCCGCCGGCCTGCTGACCAACGCCACATCCACCTATGAGACGGATTTCTGGGGGCTGTTCTGGCCGCAGATATTGCGCGGCGCCGGCGTGATGCTCTGCCTGCTGCCGACGACGACTATCGCGCTTGCGCTGCACGCGGGCGACACGCTCGCCAACGCCAGCGCGCTGTTCAACCTGATGCGCAACCTGGGCGGCGCCATCGGTATTTCGCTCATCGATACGATCCTGGAACGGCGGCCGGCGGTGCATGCAGCAGAGCTGGTGGCGCGGCTGCAGGCTGGCGACCGGGCAGCGGCACTGCTGGTGGGCCTGCCGCCGGACAAGTTCAACGGGCTGCCCATGGCGCCGGTGGACGAGGCAACCAAGGAAACAATCACCCCGCTGGTGGAGCGCGCCGCCTTGGTCCTGTCCTTCAACGAGGCCTGGCTGATTTTCGGCATCGTGTTTGCGCTGGCGGCGATCGCCGTCGCCTTCATGCCGAAAATCGATCCGCGGCGCCTGGATTGACTGGGCGCCGGACTTGGGACGCAGTTGGCTTTAAGCGAATTTAGCCGTCTTGAACGGGTCGATTATGGCAGCGCAGGAGTTGCCGCTCTTCACGGCCGCCAACATCGGCTTGGTTTCGGCCGCCAGCAACAAGGTGACCGCTGGCGCGCTCACCTGGGTGAACCGGCTTAGCCGGCTTAACAGGCTCTGGCGTTCGCGCAGTGTCAGGCGCTTGTCGCCGTCTTTGCGTTTATCGGACATTCTCCCTCGCCTACGCTATGCGTCGACTCGTATCCAAGGCTGCAGCACAAGGCGAGCCGGGTACGGCTGAAGCGGGTCTTGTTTCGGCCGCCAGCAGCAGCGTCACCGCCGGTGCGCTGACCGCAGCAAAGCGCCCAAGGCGACGCAACACCGCGCGGCGATCGCGCGACGACAGAGTCGTTTTCCCGTCCTTTTCGTTCTTCGACATTCCAGCATCCCCAGTTAATTCAGCAATAGGTTCGACCGGCGAACAATACGCGCCGACGGCTATGCCTGCCAAGCGCCGAGAACACTGAATTGCAACAGCTTCGGCCTTTCATCGGCAGCCTCGGCCATGCTGAAATCCGCCTCGCCTGGATTGGGGCAGGTGGGGAGGGCTGATCGGTGTTTGTTTTCAGGAGACAAGAATATGGCCGATAGCAACGTTTCGCCCGCTGCCATCATGGCGCTGGGCATGGGTTTCTGGGGATCGAAGGCGTTTCTCAGCGCGGTCGAACTTGGCGACTTTACCGCGCTCGCCGAACGTCCCCTCGATGGCAATGCACTGCGCGCCCGCCAGCTTGCCCCGGGCAAGCGGCGATGCCATGTTTGAGCAACGATAATTGTGACCTGGGAGGTCGGGATGTTTCGCGCCGGACTGATTTTTGCTGTCACACTCGCGCTATCCCTGCCGCTCGGCCTTTCTAACGCCCGCGCGTTAACCGAATGTCCCGGCCAGTCGAACGGCATACCGGGCCCGTTCTATGTGCTGTTTGCAGTGGGCAGCACGCAGATCGATGCCGATGGCATGGCGAAGATCAAGCAGGCGGCGAAGCTCGCCAAGGATATGTATCTGCGCACAGTCTGCGTGCGCGGCAAGGCAGATAAACAGGGTAATGCCGCTTACAACTTTACCCTTTCGGTCAAGCGTGCCAATGCCGTCGCCGCTGCCCTTATCAAGGAAGGCGTCGACGCTTCCGTGGTCAAGGTCGTGGACAAGGGCGAGGGTTATGGCGATTCCGTCACCCTGTTTCAGGATAGCCAGATCGACCGCAGCGCCCGAATTTCCCTGACGAAATAGTGCTTTCTCGAGATGCGTGCGGGGCGCGACATTGCCGCGCCCTTGCTGCTCCATGCGATCTATTCCAGGCAGGGCTTGCGGGTGTATGACTGTCATGTGGCTGACGCGCCGCAGTGATAGGAAGTCAGACCATCGGAACTGAGCCACGGAGGCTGACTATGCAGGACGGACCGGGACTGACTTTTCGCACGCCGGAAGTAATACCCGCCGGGCTGCCGGCGCATCGGCCGCGCCTCATACGCGCCACGGCGGAATCGCTTGCGGGCTATGGCACCATCGTCACCGATCCCGACAACCACAAGGTCGAGATCGTGCGCTGGCCGGCCCCGGGCTGGCGCCCCGTCGATTCCGATACGGGCGACGAGGGCGGTACGACCGAAGGCGTCTTCTCCTTCTGGTGGAAGGGCGAGGTCCTGTATGGCCGCAACGAGGCGGTGGACGATGCCTACCTGATCGGCTGGTCGAAGGATCCTGCCAAGGCATCGGAGACGACAGCAAATCCCGACCGCTCCCAGGTCCTGATCTGGCATGTAAATTATCATCCCGACGGCGGGCAGATGTTCTATCCCCTGGATGGGCAGCCCTTCGTCGTGCCGCTGGCCATGCCCGGCGACGATGTGAAGCCGGAAGATTTCGTCGCCTTCTATTGCGATGGCAGCTTCGGCGTCTGCATCCATCCCAACATCTGGCACGAGGGCGTGTTTCCACTGACCCAGCAGGCCCGCTTCTTCGATCGCCAGGGCAAGGTTCATGCCCGGGTCAGCTGCAACATCCCGCGGGAGTTCGGAACCTTGCTGTCGGTACCGCTGCGCGAACCGGATTAGCCCAGCATAGCTTTCTAATTCAACTTGAGATGATCAGACGTCAGCCACCATTCTGCGAGGCGGGCGGCAACCAGGCTGGCGCCTGACTCTTTCGGTTCATTGGCGCGTGTGACGGCCTGCCAGCTTGTCGGCAGGCCCTTGGCTGTCAGCTTCTTCATCACCATCCCGCCGGCGCGTGAAGCCGGCCCCACCGCCCAGCGGCTGAGGATGGAAACGCCGAGGCCCTGGCGCACCATTTCCAGGATCATCGCCACGTCGCCGGCGCGCCGCCAACGTTTTGGCATGGCGCGGGCGGGCCGGAAGAAGCGCTCATCCTCGAACCCCTTCTCGGGGATTGTGGAATAGCTGAGATAGATCTCTTTCGCGAAATCGGCGGCCTCAAGATGCCGGCGGCTCGCCAAAGGATGATCTGCGGGCAGCACGCCCACCAGCTCGTCGTCGAACAAGTGATGCCTGCGTACGCGCCGGTCATCGATCTCGCCCCCGCAAATGGCGATATCGATTTTGCCGTCGATGACGGCCTTGATCAGCGGATAGGCAAGGCTGTTATCCAGGATCTCGATATCGAAGCGCTCGCCACGGCCGGTGAGGTCGGCCATGAATCGCGGCAGCCAGCCGTGACAGGCATAGGCGCCGCTGCCCAGGCGCACCACCGGTCCCAGGCCCTCACGGAAGAGCGCCAGATCGCCTTCGATGCGATCGACTTCGCCGACGATTGATTTGGCGGCCTGCAGCAATTCTTCGCCGATGGCGGTCAGATGCAGGCGCTTGCCGACCCGGTGGAAGATGTCGACCGCGGCGCGGCGCTCCGTCTCCTTGATGTGGTGGCTGAGGGCCGATTGGGTGATGCCAAGCGATTGAGCAGCCCGAGTAAGAGAGCCGTGGCGATCGATTGCCACCAGCATGCGCATGACCTTGATATCGAGACCGGCAGGCATGGCAAAGGCCCTATATGAGAATAATTCATCATATTGGCCTAAATTATGAGTTTCTCAAAGAGGCCGATCTGCGCGATACAGGTGCGATCCGCTGCTGTCCCGAAGCGAGAACCCAATGCCGCGCAATCCGCGCTACGACATCCTGTTTCAGCCGGTGAAGATCGGGCCGGTGACGGCGCCGAACCGCTTCTATCAGGTGCCGCATTGCACCGGCATGGGGTTCGATCTGCCCGATAGCCTGGTCCGCATGCGCGAGATCAAGGCCGAGGGTGGCTGGGGGGTGGTGAACACCGAATACTGCAGCATCCATCCGAGTTCGGAGGATTCACCATATCGCCAGCCCACCTTGTGGGATGATGGCGATATCGCGGTTCTGGCCCGGCAAGCCGAGGCGATCCATCGCCATGGCGCTCTGGCCGGGATCGAGCTCTGGCATGGCGGGGTGAAGGCGGGCAATCGCGGCAGCCGCGAGACGGCCCTCTCACCGGCCGGCGGCCCGCAACATTCTACGAGCTATCCTTACTCCTATCCGATCCAGACCCGCGCCATGGATCGCCAGGATATCGCTGACTTCCTGCGCTGGCATGCGGCGGCGGCGCGGCGCGCCATGCAGGCGGAATTCGACATCATCTATTGCTATGCCGGCCACGGC
>DASXQK010000226.1:0-5807 GCA_036493015.1 Dongiaceae bacterium
TTGAGGGGGGCTGAATGGCGGGCGATCTCCTCGCCCACCACGGCTTGCCATTCGGCGATCAGCCCGCCTTCGCCGAATCCGCGCTTGCCCAGCGGCTTGCCGATCAGGCGCACCAGGTCGGCCGCGATCGGCCGCATGGAGGCCCGCCTCTGATCATTGGGCTGCTGGTCGCCCGGTTTGTCGGTTTCCCGGTTTTCGGCCACTGCTTCGTTCCTGGCTGGTCAGACGCTAGGCTATGGTACGCCACGCTATGGTAAGCCAACGGGGCATGAGGTCATCATGAAAGAGACGCCGTCTTTTGCCAAACCCCCCTGGGCCGAGCCGGAAGGCTTCCTGGAAAAGCATCCGGGCCTCAGCCATGTCGATGCGCTCTGCGTCGATTGTTGCGGCACCATGCGGGGAAAGCGCTATCCGGCCGACAAGCTGAAAAGCCTCTATGCCGATGGCATGCAGATGCCGCAGTCGCATTTCCTGCTGGATGTGAACGGCGACAATTCCGATCCGATGGGCCGTGGATATAGCGATGGCGACCCCGATACCACGCTCTATCCGGTTGCAGGATCGCTGGTGGCGGTTCCCTGGGTTGGGGGTTCGCTGGCCCAGGTCATCGTCAGCGAGCAGCCGGCGGGTCATGCCGCAGGACAGCTCACCGTCGATCCGCGCCAGGTGCTGGCCCGTGTGGCAGCGAAATTCGCCGAGCTCGGCCTGGTGCCGGTGATGGCGGTGGAACTCGAATTCTATCTTTTCGACCGGCAGAAGGATGAGGAAGGCCGGCCGCGCCGCGCCATGCTGGCCAATGGCGAGCGGCTGGAGACGACCAACACCAACAGCGTCGATGAGCTGGAGCTGCTGGCTCCCTTCCTGGCCGATCTGGAGGAATTCTGCCGGGTGCAGAATGTGCCGGCCTCGGTGGTGAGCTCGGAGATGGCGGCGAGCCAGTTCGAGATCAATCTCCAGCATGTAAATTCGCCGGTGACGGCGGGCGACCATGCCGTGCTGTTGCGCCGCGCCGTGCATGCGGCCGCCGAGCGTCACGGCATGCGCGCGAGCTTCATGCCGAAGCCCTTTCTCGATGCGGCGGGCAGCGGCATGCATGTGCATGTGAGCCTGGCCGATGGGGCGGGCAAGAATCAGTTCGACGATGGCGGCGAAGCGGGAACGCCGCTGCTGCGCCAGGCCATTGCCGGGCTGCAGCAGGCGATGCCCGAATCGCTCGCCTTCTTCGCACCCAATGCCAACGCCTTTCGCCGCTTCGGCCCGATGCAGTTCGTCCCCCTCAACCGCTTCTGGGGTTACAACAACCGCGGCGTGGCGTTTCGGGTCCCGGCCGGCCCGGCCTCAGCACGGCGCATCGAGCATCGCGTTGCCGGTGCGGATGCCAATCCGCATCTGGTGCTGGCCGCGATCCTCGCCGGCCTCCATCACGGCATCACGTCCAAGGCCGATCCCGGCCAGCCGCGCAGCGGAGCAGGGACCGAGGCGCCCGATCCCGCCATGCGCTTCGATCTCGCCGCCGCCCTCAAGCGCGTGGCGGTCGGCGAATTGCTCGGCCGCTATTTCGATCCGGCCTATCTCAAGTCCTATGCCGCGGTGAAGATCAACGAACGCGCCCGCTTCCTCGATCACATCGCAGGCAGGGAATACGACTGGTATCTGTGAACGCCGCCCGCGATCTTCTCGCCTGGTATGACCGGCACCGGCGGCGGCTGCCCTGGCGGGCGCAGCCTGGCGAGACGCCCGATCCCTATCGCGTCTGGCTCAGCGAAATCATGCTGCAGCAGACGACGGTCGCAACCGTCGGTCCCTATTTCCGCGACTTCCTCGCGCGCTGGCCGACCGTAAGCGCGCTGGCGGCAGCCGATCTCGACCAGGTGCTCCATGCCTGGCAGGGACTGGGTTATTACGCGCGGGCCCGCAATCTGCATCGCTGCGCTCGGGTCGTGGGCGAGCAGCATGGCGGCAAATTTCCCGATACCGAGGAAGGCCTGCGGGAATTGCCCGGCATCGGCGCCTATACCGCGGCGGCGATCGCGGCGATTGCCTTCGATCGCTATGCGACGCCCGTCGACGGCAATATCGAGCGGGTGACGGCGCGGCTCTTTGCCGTCACGCAACCATTGCCGGCGGCGAAGCCGGAACTTCGCCGCCTGGCGGCAACCCTCACGCCGAAACGCGCCGGCGATTTCGCCCAGGCGATGATGGATCTGGGTTCGGGCATCTGCACCGTCGCGAATCCCAAATGCCTGATGTGTCCCATCGCCAAAGGATGCCAGGCGCGCATCCAGGGGATCGCCGCCGATTTGCCGGCGCGTTCGCCCAAGCGGGCGCGGCCGCTGCGCCGTGGCGTGGTCTTCTGGGCGGTGCGGCGCGATGGCTCCGTGCTGCTGCGACGGCGCCCCGAGCAGGGGCTGCTCGGCGGGATGATGGAATTTCCTTCGACTGACTGGCGCGCCAAACCGTGGAAGGCGCAAGAGGCGATTGCCGAAGCGCCGGTTGACGCGCAATGGAAGCCGCTACCCGGATTGGTGCGTCACGGCTTCACCCATTTCGAACTAGAGTTGAAGGTATTCACCGGCCGGGCGGGCGCGAAACTGCCCGGCGTCTGGTGCCCGATCGAGCGCCTCTCCGAAATGGCGCTGCCCACCCTGATGAAGAAAGTGGCCAATTACGCCCTGAAGGTGACCGATTAGCCACTTGCGGGAAATCGCAGACCCGCCAAATCTGGTCCCTGCTAACGAGCACAGTTTTTGCCGCACCCAATGGAGGATGTCATGGCCGATAAATATCGGGGTTCCTGTTTCTGTGGTGCCGTCGAGATCGAAGTGACGGGCGAGCCCGCCGCCATGGGCTATTGCCACTGCCGCTCCTGCCGCTGGTGGTCGGCCGGACCGGTGAACGCCTTCACCCTCTGGCCGCCGGAATCGGTGAAGATCACCAAGGGCAAGGACAACGTCATCACCTACAACAAGACGCCGGTGAGCTATCGCAAGACCTGCAAGCTCTGCGGCGGCCATGTCATGACCGACCATCCGCCCCTCAAGCTGGTGGATGTTTATGCCGCGATCATTCCCGACCTCAATTTCAAGCCGGGCGTGCATGTGAACTACGCCGAGACCGTGCTGCCGATGAAAGACGGTCTGCCGAAGTTCAAGGACTTCCCAACGGATTTCGGCGGCAGCGGCGAGATGCTGAAGGAGTAAGCCCAAAATTACCCTTTCCGCCCTCAAAGGGCGGAGAGGGTGCCTCTAGTGCAGCTCGGCCCTCAGGCGCTGGCGCAGCAGGTCGATGGGCTTTAACTGGCCTTCCACCTCGTAGCACCAGAAGTGCCAGCCATTGCAGGCGGGCGCTCCCTGGACGGTGGCGCCGACCTGGTGGATCGAGCCGCGGCATTCGGCGGCGATCAGGGTTCCATCGGCGCGCACCTTGGCGGTCCAGCGCCGGTTGTTGGAGAACAGCAGCGTGCCGGGGGCGAGATATCCACGCTCCACCAGCCAGCCGAAGGGAATGCGCGGTTCGTCGCGCTTTCCCGGCGTGGCGACGATCTCGAGATCGGTATTGGCCGGCGTGTCGCGCAGGCGCTTCTCGGCGACCGCGATGTAATTCTTGTCGCGCTCCAGCCCGATGTAGTGCCGGCCGAGGCGCTTGGCGACGACACCGGTGGTGCCGGTGCCGAAGAAGGGATCGAGCACCGTATCGCCGGGCTGGGTCGCCGCCAGGATCACGCGGTGCAGCAGCGCCTCGGGCTTCTGCGTGGGATGCGCCTTCTTGCCGTCGGCATCCTTGAGCCGCTCGCCGCCATTGCAGATCGGCAGCAGCCAGTCGCTGCGCATTTGCAGATCGTCGTTCAGCGATTTCATCGCCTCGTAATTGAAGCGATAGCGCGACTCCCGCCCGCGGGCGCACCAGATCATCGTCTCATGGGCGTTGGTGAAGCGCCGGCCGCGGAAATTCGGCATCGGGTTGGTCTTGCGCCAGACCACGTCGTTCAGGATCCAGAAGCCCAGATCCTGCAGCTTGGCCCCGACGCGGAAAATGTTGTGGTAACTGCCGATGACCCAGAGCGTGCCGTCGGGCTTCAACAGGCGCTTGGCGGCGTTCAGCCAGTCGCTGGTGAAACGGTCATAGCTGGCGAAATTGTCGAACCGGTCCCAGGCTTCGTCGACAGCGTCCACCTTCGAATTGTTGGGCCGGTGCAGCGCGCCCTCGAGCTGCAGGTTATAGGGCGGGTCGGCAAAGATCATGTCGATGGAGCCCTCTGGCATGGCCTCCATCGATTTGATGCAGTCGCCCGCGATAATTCGGTCGATGATCCCCCGGTTCATGGCGGGGGAGCATGATTCAGCTGAGTCCCGACGTCAATAAAGAAAATCGAATCAATAGCTTGTGGTCAGAAGCTCATAAATTGGCCTAAATGTGCGGCGGTGCTGCGAATTTATGCCCAGGCAGTCGATCCCCAGACGGTGTTCCGGCGTGCCATAGCCCATGTTCCGTTCCCAGCCATAGCCGGGATAGCGCTCGGCCAGCACCACCATCCGCCTATCCCGGGTGACCTTGGCGACGATGGAAGCCGCCGCGATGGAGAGGCTGGTCGCATCGCCAGCGACGACACAGCGCACGGGGCAGGGGATATCCGGCGGCTCGGTATTGCCGTCGACCAATGCTGCAATCGGATTGACGCCCAGCCCTTCGAGTGCCCGCTTCATCGCCAGCATCGAGGCCCAGAGGATGTTGAGGGTATCGATCTCCTCCACGCTGGCACTCGCCACGCCGATATGGGCGTAGTCGGGGAGCCAAGCGAAGACCTCCTCGCGCTCCTCGGGCAGCATCTGCTTGGAATCGTCGATGCGCCGCAGCTTGCGCCGCGAGGGCATGGTGTGAAAAATCACGGCCGCCGCCACCACCGGACCCGCCAGCGGCCCGCGCCCAGCCTCGTCGATCCCGGCGACAGGACCTTCGATAGTCTTTTCGATGGCGAAGGAGGGGCGGCGCATGGGCGCAAGTCTAACGCCGCCCGTTCGAGTCCGGAAAGCTAGAAGAGCGCCATCTGCTGGCCGGCGCGCGGCGGAACCTGGAACAGATCGGTGCGCAGCTCGTTGCGCCGCTTCTCGAGACCGAGCCGCTTGCGTGCCAGCTTGGCGCGATGGGCGAGCAGATCGGCATAGGGTCCGGTGCCGCGCATGCGTTCGCCGAACTCCGAGACATAGAGCGCGCCGCGCCGCATATCGCGGATCAGGCTCATGACATGCTTGGCCTTGCCGGGCGCATGGGTCTCGAGCCATTCGGCGAAGAGATCCTTGATCTCCAGCGGCAGGCGCAGCACGGCATAACCGCAGCCGATGGCGCCGGCTTCCTTGCAGGCCGCGAAGATCGCCTCCATCTCCATGTCGTTCAGCGCCGGGATCATGGGCGCGGCGAGCACGCTGACGGGAATGCCGGCATCGGCCAGATGGCGGATGGTGGCGAGCCTGCGTGGCGGCGTTGCCGCGCGCGGCTCCAGCTTGCGGGCGAGATCGCGGTCCAGCGTGGTGACGGAGAGTGTAACCGCGGCCAGGCCCTTGCGCGCCATGGGCGCCAGGATGTCAACGTCGCGCAGAACCAGCGCCGACTTCGTCACGATGGCGACGGGGTGGTTGAAGGCGGCGAGCACCTCGAGCACGCCGCGGGTGATCTTCATCTCGCGCTCGATGGGTTGATAGGGATCGGTATTGGTGCCCATGGCGAGCAGCGCCGGGCGATAGCTTGGCTTCGACAACTCCTCGGCCAGAAGCCGTGGCGCCTCGGGCTTGGCGAACAGCCGCGTCTCGAAA
>DASXQK010000227.1:0-8752 GCA_036493015.1 Dongiaceae bacterium
GCCATCATGCGCATGGAATCCGGCAGGCGGTGGCGCAGGCGATAGGCGGCTGGCGTGTTGGACACAAGTCGCTTGAACAGGCGGCGAAACGACACCGCATCGCCATAGCCGACCTCGAGCGCCACGGACTCGACCGGCCCGTCGGTGGTCTCCAGGATTTGCTTTGCCTCTTCAATCCGCACGCGCTGAACATATTCCAGCGGCGTATGGCTGGTCGCATGTTTGAAGCGGCGGTTGAAGGTCCGCCGCGACAGGCCGGTCAGCTTGATCATGCAGCCGACCGGATCGGGGCTGGCATAGTTTGCGGCAAGCCAGCTCTGGCATTCCTGGATCAGCTTGTCGGTAGATTGCGGGCGCGTGGTCAGCCGGGCATAGGGATTCTGGCCGTCATGATGCCAATCGAACAGCTGGATCTTGGCCAGGCGGCGCGCTTCTTCCGGCCCGGCAAAGCGTCCGATGAGATAGAGCGCCAGATCGGTCCAGGATGTGGCACCGCCCGATGTCACGATGCGCTCATCCTCGTTGGCTGAAACCAGCACGCGGTCGGCATGCACGCGCACGCGTGGATATTCGGCACGCAGCAAGTCGACGAAGGCCCAATGGGTCGTGGCGTCACGATCATCGAGCAAGCCTGCTTCCGCCAGCAGGAACGAGCCGGTGCAGGCCGAGACGACCAGCGCGCCGCCGGCATAGGCGCGGCGCACCCAGTCGACAATCTCGGGATTCTCGCGGCCGAATTTCCGCCCCGAGCCGATCAGCAGCGACGGCGCGAAGACGATGTCGGTCCTGGCGTCGCCATCGAAGATGCGATGCGGCTCGATGGATACACCGGTCGCGGTTCTGAAGGCTCCGGATTTTTTGGCGACGATCTCGGGGATGAATTTCGGGCACTCGCTTTCGCCCATGACGCGATTCCACAGCGTACCGACAGCCCAGAAGGCATCGTGAACGCCGATGGCAATCCATGGTTCCACTTCGGCTGTGACGACGATGGAAACCTTGATCTGCTTATCCATGCATTTCTCCTGGGGGCGCGCAATCTGACATCACATCGTCCGATCCACCACCCTTTACAAGATGGTGCTGGCGCAATCACCACCACTGTTTCCCATCTGCCACTGTTGATGGGGCAAAGACTGCCTAAATGCTCCCCGCGCCCAAATAACGGGCAAGACGTTAACAAATCAGGAGAAGATAAATGCGTCGTTTCATTATCGAGCGGGACATTCCCAAGGTGGGTTCGCTGGAGCGCGATCAGCTTCGCGAGGCGGCGGCCAAATCCAGCAAGACTCTCGCCAGCCTGGGAACGAACATTCAGTGGGTGCAATCCTATGTCGCAGCAGACAAGACCTTTTGCGTCTATCTGGCGAGCGACGAGGCGATCATCCGCCGGCATGCGGAGATGAGCGGCTTTCCCGCGAACCGCATCACCGAGGTCGCCAAGACCATCGATCCCACCACGGCTAACGCTGCTGCTCGCTAGCAACGGCGCCAGCAAAGAAGAGACCGCAGGGCAGGGTCAATGCCGCGCATCCCCGGCGGCGGCAGCGATTGTGGCTCGCTGGCCTTTGCCCTGCGGTCCTCTTCGACAGCGTTTCGCGTGAGTGCCACCCGTGACGATCAAAGCGTAAGGAGACAAGTGCGATGAGTCTGAGTTGTGAGGATACAAACGCCAATCCGCGCGCCGATGGCATCGCGCGAATGTTTCACCCCTTCGCGCGATTCGGCGCCATGCTCGCCAGCCCCTTCGCGCGATTCAACGAGACCCTGCAGCTATGGCGCGGCCGGCGGCGTGAGCGCCTCGCACTGGGCGAGTTGAGCGACTATATGCTGAAGGACATCGGTATTTCACGCTGCGAAGTCTTCCGCGAAACCACCAAGCACTTCTGGCATGAGTGAGAACCCTGCGGCCTGCTCGCCTTCAGCGGAACGGGCCGCAGGTACATAGTCTGCGAGGCAGTTGTCTCTAACTTCTTCCCGGCGCAAGCCGCCGATAGCCGAGCGCCTCGGCAATATGCACCTGGCGCACGCCTTCGCTGGCATCGAGATCGGCCAGTGTGCGGGCGACCCGCAATACGCGGTGATAGCCGCGCGCCGATAGCTTGAAGCGATCCGCCGCCTCGGCCAGCAGCTTGCGGCCGGCCGCGTCGGGGGAAGCGACCTCGTCGAGAACCTGGCCGTCGGCTTCCGCGTTGGTCGTGATCGCCTTGCCGGCATAGCGCTGGGCCTGGCGCCGGCGCGCTGCGGCAATACGGGCTGCGACCGCCCGGCTATCCTCGCGTGGCGGCGGCAGCGAGAGATCGGCGGGGCTCACCGCCGGCACATCCACATGCATATCGATGCGATCGAACAGCGGGCCGGAAATCTTGGCCTGATATTCCTGGGCGCATTTGGGAGCGCGCCCGCAGGCGAGCGATGCGTCATCCAGATGTCCGCAGCGGCAGGGGTTCATGGCGGCGACAAGCTGGAAGCGCGCGGGATAAGTCACATGGGCGTTGACGCGGGCGACCACGGCGCGGCCGCTTTCCACCGGCTGGCGCAGCGCCTCCAGCGTGGCGCGGGCGAATTCCGGCAACTCATCGAGGAACAACACGCCGCGATGGGCAAGCGAGACTTCGCCAGGCTTGGCGCGCAAGCCACCGCCGATCAACGAGGGGAGCGAAGCCGAGTGATGGGGATCGCGAAACGGCCGGTTGCGCATCAGCCGACCACCGGGCAGCTGTCCCGCGACCGAATGGATCATGGAAACCTCGAGTGCGGCCGCCGGATCCAGCGGCGGCAGCAGGCCGGGCAGCCGCTGCGCCAGCATCGATTTGCCCGCACCCGGTGGCCCCACCATCAGCAGGTTATGGCCGCCGGCGGCCGCCACTTCGAGCGCGCGTTTGGCGCTTTCCTGCCCCTTGATGTCGGCGAGGTCGAGCGGGTGGGTCGCCAGCGGCTCCATCTGGGCCACCGGCTGCGACAGGGTCTGCCTGCCCTTGAAGTGATTGACCAGGGCTATGATCGAGGCGGGCGCCAGTACGGCGAGATCGCCCGCCCATGCGGCTTCGCTACCCTGCGCCGCCGGGCAAATCAGGCCGCGCCCGGCCGCCGAAGCGGCAATAGCGGCCGGCAATACGCCTGCCACCGCGTTAATCCGGCCGTCGAGTCCCAGCTCGCCCAGCACGGTGTAACCCGCCAGATCATCGGCGGAGAGCACGCCCATCTCCGCCAGCATGGCGAGCGCGATGGGCAGATCGAAATGGCTGCCTTCCTTCAGGAGGTCCGCCGGCGCCAGGTTCACGGTGATGCGCTGGGGCGGCAGAGCGAGACCGATGGCGACCAGGGCGCCCCGCACCCGTTCGCGGCTTTCGCCTACCGCCTTGTCGGCCAAACCCACCACGGCAAAGGCCGGCAGGCCGGGCCCAAGCTGCACCTCGACATCGACCTCCCGGCAATCGATGCCCTGGAAGGCCACGGTCTTGACCCGCGCCACCATCGGTTGAACCGCCCCCCTCGCTACCAGGCGATACTAGGCGGCCTGCCATGTCTCGCCAAGCCGTGCATGGCGGCGTAGAAAACAGGGGCTGGCACTCGCGGCCGGTATTGGGAATTGGGGATAATGAGGGGCTGGTTCTTCACGTGCGCCGGTAGTCGGCGCGACCACGCATGAAGCTCGCTATCGTTACCACGGTGCGCTGCTGGGACAGCGCCATGAGCCGGTGGCTCGCCTATCACCGGGCCATCGGCTTCGACCGGCTCTATGTGTTCTGCGACCAGCCCTCGGCCGGTCCAGTGGCCCCGCCGGCCGAACTGCGCCTGTTTCAGTGCGACGCCGCCCATTGGCAGCGCTTCGGCGCTCATCCGTTGGCCATCAAATTGGATGCGGTACGGCGCATGAATGGCCCCGACTGGCGCGAGCCGGAGTTCCTCATGCTTCGCCAGGCGCTGAATGCCGAGCGCGCCTTGTTTTGCGCCAATCAGGAGAAGATCGCCTGGCTGCTGCATATCGACGGTGACGAGCTGTTCGACCCCGGCCGCAACTCGCTGGCAGCACACTTTGCCGGGCTGGACGCCGAGGGTGTGGAACAGGCGCGCTACCTCAACAAGGAAGCGGTCGTCTGGGGCGATGGCGCCGATGATTTTTTTGGTGAGCTCACCCTGTTCAAGATCAACCCCAAGCTGCTTTCGCCGGTGCAATGGGATGCCGTGCGCCGCGTTATGGGCGAGCAGCCCTATTTCCTCGCCTACGCCAACGGTAAAAGCGCCATACGCGTTTCGGCGGAGGTGCTCTCGTCCGGTGTCCATGGCTTCCGCAAGCGCGACGGCGGGCGCGAACGCAGCGTCTTCGGCGATCCTGCGATCCTGCATTACCCTTATGCCGATTATGCCCGCTTCCTGGTGAGACATGAATCAGCCGATGCCGAAGCCGCGGAGATCGTGCTCAGCCCGGATTGGCGCCCGCCCGCGCTCTTCGCCATCGCCAAACTGCCCCCGGTTCCCGGCAGGCCCGACGCCATGCGGTCCATCTTTGATCGCTGGGTGGCGCTGAACGATGCCGCCAGCCGGCAGGCGCTGGTCGATGCCGGCGTCATCGAGGTGGTGGAGCGGCCGGCGCAAATCCTCGGCAGTACCTGAGCGGGGCTTGCCGGCAAATCCGCGATGGCTCAATCTGGCGCGCCTGCAATTCCAGGCTCAGAAATTTTTCATCCCAAGGGGGACTGCATGCTCGCCTATATCATGGTCGGCTCGAACAATATGAAACGCTCGGCGAAGTTCTACGATGCGGCGCTCGCCCCGCTCGGTCTCGTTCGCACCGGCGGCGACGATTCCTGGCTCGGCTATGGGCCCAAGAGCGCGCCGAAGAAGGCCGCCTTCTACGTGACCAAGCCCTACAACAAGAAGAAGGCGACCTTCGGCAACGGCACGATGATCTCGCTGGCGGCGAAAGATCGCCGCGCGGTCGATGGCTTCCACAAGGCGGCACTGGCAAGCGGCGGCAAGGATGAAGGCAAGCCGGGTCCGCGTCCGGCGGATAACAAAAATTATGTTGCCTATGCGCGCGATCCCGACGGCAACAAGATCTGCGCCTATTGCGCCAAGGTGAAATAGCCCGCCTATATGACCTTGGCGCCAGGCTGGGCGCTGAAGAAAAAATCCATGGTCGGAAAGCGATCCGTCCCGGCGATGCAGTTCGCCAGATAGATCGCCAGACCCGGATCGCCGGTCCACAGCGCATAGCGATACTGCCCATAACGGGCGGTATCGCGTTGCTGCTGGCCGATCGCATGCATGGCGAAGCGCCGTGCACGGTTCAGCCAGCGGGCGTCGCCACTGCGCCGGAACAGTTTGAGGAAGGCATAACCGTTGCCGGCCGTGCCATGGCAAAGCCCGGCTCCCTTTGCCAGCGGCCCGGCGCGCCAGGTGAGTTCGCCTGCGGTCAGCAGAAGATCGTCGATGCCCGCATCAGAAATGCCTGCATCGGGAAACCCGGCAAAGCAGGTCACGATTCCCGGCGCCCCATGGCAGTGCTGGAGCAGAGGCGACCGTCGCGCCGGGCGATGGCAGCCGACGGATTGCGGCCAGTTGGCGCCGTCCTCTTCGCCGGTCGCGGTCGCGCGCAGCGATTGCGCAAGTCGTTTTGTCCAGCGCGTCTGCTCGGCCGCTGCCAGCAGGTCCCAGCCGCGCAGCAGGGCAAAGGCGTTGCCGGCAAAGCCATGCACGGCACCGATGAAAGGCGCCACGTGGCCGTAAAGGTGCTGCACCCAGAGATGGCATCCGGCCATTTCGACGAACTCGAGCCGGTCCCATAACCGGGCAGCGTCCCGGCGAAATCGCTCCGCCCAGATCGCGGCACCCGTCTGTTCATAAAGCCATATCGCCGCCGTCATCGTGCCGGGCGAGCCCCACATGAACTCCCGCACCGGGCTGTCGCCGTTGGCGTCGATATGCGCCGCCAATTCTTCAGAGATACTTTCGAGGCCGCCAAGCATGGCCCGGACCAGGAGCGTGCCGGTCCCCGCCGTCAGCAGACCAGGCTCGCTGTCGATATCGTTGTCGTTGTCCCTATGGGCAAGCCAGGCGCGGTTGATCTCGGCCAGCCGCTCGCGTTGACCGGCAGAAGTGGGGCTGGCAAAAGCCGGATCGCCGGCAAGTATGTTGAGTGCCCAGATCGTGCCGGCGCTACCGAGATAGAGATCGTGGCGCTGTTCCGCCGGTAGCCCGTCGAGAGGATGCGGCGGCCAGAAATCCTCGGCCGAGAAGCGGTCGAGGCCATCCTGCAGGATCGCCGCCATGCAATGCTGCGCCGCTTGTTCGTCCCAAGGCGTGCCTGTCAGCGGCTCATGGCGTTTGGCCTCATAAAGCATGGGCCGGATTCTAGCATGGGCCGTTCCCGGTTCTGCGAGCCGCAGCCGAAATCGGGCGTGGTATTGTCGCCCGATAGTGAGATCAGGAGCCCGCCATGAGCCGCCCGCCGCTTCCCCCGTTCACCGCCGAAACCGCCGTGCAAAAAGCGCGTATGGCGGAAGATGCCTGGAACAGCCGCGATCCCGCGCGGGTATCGCTTGCTTATACGGTCGACAGCCGCTGGCGCAATCGCGCCGAATTCCTTCAGGGCCGTGAGGCGATTGTTGCCTTCCTCACCCGTAAATGGATTCGCGAACTGGATTATCGCCTGATCAAGGAAGTCTGGGCCTTCCGCGAGAATCGCATCGCCGTGCGCTTCGCCTATGAATGGCATGACGACAGCGGCCAGTGGTTTCGCAGTTACGGCAATGAGAACTGGGAGTTCGACGGCGAGGGCCTGATGCAAACACGCATCGCCAGCATCAACGATCTGCCGATCAAGGAGACGGAGCGCAAATACCATTGGCCGCTCGGCCGCCGGCCGGACGATCATCCCTCGCTCAGCGCGTTGGGACTTTAGCTACGTCGGATTGTCGAGGCTGAATACTTCCGCCTGGTCGTCATAGGAGAAGAGCTCGCCGAACCGGCCCCAGGAGATCACCGTCTGCAGGGTCTCGGCCGCGTCTTCTTCGCTCAGCTGGTCTTCGAGCTCGGTTTCGAATCGCACCCGCGGGGCGCGATGGCCGGGGCGCTCGTCCAGAACCCGGCGGATATGGGCGGCCAGCGGCACCTGTCGGCGCAGCTGTTCGGCAAACAATCGCTTGCGGGTCTCGAGATCGGAATCGACGAAGGCTCGGCCCGTCGCCGTGATCTTGATGTCGCCCTCCGCCAGCTCGGCGAAGCCCAGGATCTGCAGGCCCTCGGCCAGCGGCAGCAGATCGTCGACCTCGAGCTGCAGGGATCCGGCGAGCTGCGGCAGGTCGGCCTTGCCGTCATAGGGAGGCGCCACCAGCGCCTCCATCAAACCGGCCAGCGTATTGGCCGAGGTGTGCGAAAGGTGATGGGGCAGGGCTTTGCCTTGCACGCCGGCCGCACGGTTGACCACCCGCGCCGTCATGGCGGCATAGATGTTGTCGACCAGCGCCGTGAATCGCGGATCGAGACGGTTGCGCGGCCGGGCGATATCGATGGTGAATTCTGCCGCGATATGACCCGGACTATCCGCCAACAACAGCAGGCGGTCGCACATCAATACCGCCTCCTCGATATTGTGGGTGACCATGAGGATCGAGCGAATGGGCAGTTTGTTCTCGCTCCACAGCTCCATCAGATCGGTGCGCAGCGTCTCGGCGGTCAGCACATCGAGCGCCGAAAAAGGTTCGTCCATCAGCAGGATGGCGGGATTGATGACGAGCGCGCGGGCGAAGCCCACGCGCTGGCGCATGCCGCCGGAAAGCTCGCGCGGATAGGCGGATTCAAATCCGTCGAGGCCGATCAGATCGATGGCGGCAAGGGCGCGCCTGCGCATCTCGCGCTCCGGCACGCCCTGGGCCTCGAGCCCAGCTTCCACATTCTCCAGCACCGTCAGCCAGGGGAAAAGCGCGAAGGTCTGAAAGACCATGGCGATGCCTTCGGCCGGGCCGGTGATCGGTTGGCCCAGATAGACGACATCGCCCGCGGTCGGGCTGGCGAGGCCCGCCACGATGCGCAGCAGGGTCGATTTCCCACAGCCCGAGCGGCCGAGCAGCCCGACGATCTCATGCTCGCCCAGACGCAAATTCACGTTTTCGATGACCACGCGCTCGCCGCCGGAGGGGCGTGCGAATCCCTGGCGCACATTATGGACTTCGAGAATGGCAGGAGCCTGGCTCATCGAACCCTCCCTCAATCGAAGCGGAAGCGCCGCACGGCGAGCTGGTACAGCGGACGCCAGAGCAGCCGGTTGGTCAAGATGACATAGACGGACATGACTGCGATCCCCAGCACGATGCGCGGGAAATCGCCATGAACGGTGGCGGCGGCGATATAGGCGCCCAGGCCATGGGCCTCAAGATGGGTATCGCCCCAGCTGACGGCCTCGGCGACGATGGCGGCGTTCCAGCAGCCGCCCGAGGCCGTGATGGCGCCGGTGATGTAATAGGGAAAGACACCCGGCAGCCCCACCTGGCGCCACCATTGCCAGCCGCCGATATGCAGGTTCGACGCCGCATCCTTCAGATCGTTGGGAAAGGCGCTGGCACCGGCCACCACGTTGAACAGGATGTACCACTGGGCGCCCAGGATCATGAGCAGGCTGAGCCACACATCCTGGTTCAGGCCGAAGCGCACGATCAGGAAAACCATGATGGGAAACAGCAGGTTCGCCGGAAAGGCCGCCAAAAACTGGGCGATGGGCTGCGCTGTCTGGGCCAGATTCGGCTTCATG
>DASXQK010000228.1:0-3196 GCA_036493015.1 Dongiaceae bacterium
AGGCGGGAACGACCCGCGTCGGCCATGCGGTGGGTGCCGGCAATGCGACGGAAGCGCGCTGGGCCGGCTATGTCGCCCTGCATATGGGCGTGGTCTGGATGACATGCACGGCCGCCCTGTTCCTGATCGTGCCGCGGCATCTGATCGCGCTCTATATCGACACCGGCGATCCGCAGAACCAGGCGACCTTGGCGATCGCGCTTGCCATCCTGCCCATCGCCGCCCTGTTTCAGGTCTTCGACGGAACCCAAGCTGTCGCCGGCGGCGTACTGCGTGGCTACAAGGATACGCGCATCCCCATGCTGCTCTCCTTCCTTGGCTATTGGCTGATCGGGATCACTGCTGGATCCGTCCTCGGTTTTGGGCTGCAATTTGGTCCCGTCGGACTCTGGTTCGGCTTGGCGCTCGGCCTCGCGGTGACGGCCATCGCCTTGACCTGGCGCTATCACCGACTGGCCCAGCGCGTCGCGATATGAAGAAGCGCGCCGACCTTCTGCTGGTCGAGCGCGGTCTGGTCGAAACCCGCAGCCGGGCGCTGGCCGTGATCCTTGCCGGCAAGGTCTTCAGCGGCGAGCAGCGCATCAAGAAGGCCGGCGATCTGCTGGCCGAAGACCAGCCGCTGGAACTGCGCGGCCAGGACCATCCCTGGGTTTCCCGCGGCGGGCTGAAACTGGTGCAGGGGCTGACCCATTTCGGCATCGATCCGCGGGCGTGCATCTGCCTCGATGTCGGCGCCTCGACCGGCGGCTTCACCGATGTGCTGCTAAGCTGGGGCGCGGACAAGGTCTATGCCGTCGACGTGGGGCACGGCCAGCTCGCCTGGAAATTGAGGCAGGATCCCCGCGTGGTGGTGCTGGAGCGCGTCAACGCCCGCCATCTGACCCGCGCCCAGATCCCCGAGGCGCCCAGCCTGGTCGTCTGCGATGCGAGCTTCATTGGCCTTTCGACTGTGCTGGCCACGCCGCTATCGCTCGCCGCCGCCAAGGCGGAGCTGGTTGCGCTGATCAAGCCTCAGTTCGAAGTGGGCCGCGAAGGCGTGGGCAAGGGCGGTATCGTGCGCGACACGCGGTTGCGCGAACAGGCCTGCCGGCGCGTGGCCGACTGGCTGGCTGGCCAGCCGGGCTGGACCGTGCTGGGCATCACCGAAAGCCCGATCGCAGGCGCTGACGGCAACATCGAATTCCTGATCGCCGGCCGGCGCGGCTAGCGAAGCTACGGCAGCGGCGCGCGCAACCGCTCATCGGCGGCCGGGTTGGTGGCGACGTCCAGCGCGCTTAGCAAGGGACCCGCAACACGCAGCAGCCGCGTCAGCGAGGTGGCGTTTGCAGTATCATTGCTCGTGCCCATCAGCCGGGCGATGGCTGCCTGCAGCCGGTCGTTCTTGCTGGGGTAAGGTTCGATAGCGACTTGCGCATCGGGCGCGATCTTGGCCAGCGGGCGCAGCAGTGCAACAGCGGTCATCAGCCCGCCCAGCTGATCGACAAGGCCATTCTGTTTTGCCGCCGTGCCGCTCCATACCTGGCCCTTCGCGATGGCCTCCACGGCCTGCTTGCCGAGATGCCGGCCCTGGCCAACTTTGTCGATGAAATCGGCATAGACGCGATCGAGATCGGCTTCCACCTTCGCCCATTGATCAGGCGTGTAATCCTGGGTCGTGCTCTCCATCAGCGCATTGGTGCCTGTGCTGACGCCATCGACGGTGACGCCGATCTTGGCCAGCAAGTCCTTGAACAGGAATTTGCCGCCGAAGACACCGATCGAACCAGTGATGGTGCCGGGCTCGGCGACGATGGCCGCGGCGGGTGCGGCGACGAAATAGCCGCCGGATGCGGCAACCCCGGCCATGGAGACGACCAGGGGCTTGCCCTTGTCCTTGGCCCGCTTGACCTCGCGCCAGATGGCATCGGCCGCGACATAAGAGCCACCTGGGCTGTCGATGCGCAGCACGATGCCGGCGATATCGGAATCGTCGATCGCCTTGTGCAGCGCGTCGCCCACGGTCTGCGAGCCCATATTGAGCTTGCCGAAGAGGGGATTGCTGTCGCCTTTGCCGAGCACGACATCGCCGACGCCATAGATCACGGCGATGCGCGGCGTTCCTTTGACTGGATCAGGCAGGCTGCCCACATAATCGGCCAGCGAGAAGGTCTTTGAATCGCTGCCGGCATGCTCTTTCGCCGCCGCCACCGCTTCATCCCAATAACGCGTGGCATCGACAAGGCCCGCTGTCTTGGCCGCCGGCGCGCCATAGGGGCCTTGATCGATCAATTGCCGCGCCAGCTTTGGATCGAGATGGCGATTGTGCGCGATGCCGGCTGCCAGCTGGTCGACCCAGGCATCCACCAGCAGCTGCAGATTGGCGCGCACGGGCGGCGTCATAGAATCCACCGTCAGGCTGTCGAGGGCGCCCTTGTATTCCTCGCGCCGGTCCATGCGCGCGACGATGCCGAGCTTGTCGAACAAGCCGCGCAGGAAGGGTGATTGCAATGCGGCACCCGCCAATTGCAGGTCGCCGGAGGGCTGCAGCCAGACCTCGTTTGCCGATGTCGCCAGCAGATAGTGGCTGCCGCCACTGCCGGCTTCCCCGAAGCTTTCCGCAAAGGCGAGCGCAAATTTGCCGGATTTGCGAAAATCGGCCACGGCATCGCCCAGTTCCTGGGCATGGGCCAGATCGAGCTCGCCGCTTCCCAGATGCAGCAGCAGCACCTTGACCCGGCTGTCCTTGGCGGCTGCTTCGATACCGCGCACGGCATCGAGCATGGTGACCGACTTGTCGAGACCGGCAAAGGAAAGCGGACTATCGGGTGCCGCTTCGCTGAGACCGTCGGCGAGATCGAGGGTCAGCACCATGCTGGCCGGCGGCGGCGCGATGGCAACCCCGGGCAGGCTGCGCCAGGCTGCGCCAATGGCAAAAATGCCCAGCACGACAAGGACCCCGATCAGGGCAAAGATGACGACAACTGATTTGGCGAGGAATTTGACGAATTTCATGCCGGATATGATAGCGGTCGGTGGGGGCGAGAGAGAAGCAGGATATGCCGGCCAGACGCAAGGCGATAACGAAGCTGCCAACGGGTTCGGAAACGGTCGAGCTGGAGATTGCGGGCCTGGGCCATCGCGGCGATGGAATCGGCCATCTCGAGGGTCAGACGATCTTCGTGCCTTATAGTGCGCCGGGCGATCGCCTGATCGTCCG